>NC_019897.1:3752500-3972500 GCF_000227705.2 Thermobacillus composti KWC4 | reverse complement strand
TGGAGTTGCAAAGACAACCAGGATGTTGGCTTAGAAGCAGCCATCATTCAAAGAGTGCGTAATAGCTCACTGGTCGAGTGACTCTGCGCCGAAAATGTAACGGGGCTAAACACGCCGCCGAAGCTATGGGTACGCGCACGTTCGTGCGCTGCGGTAGGGGAGCGTCGGGTACGCGTTGAAGTCAGACCGGAAGGACTGGTGGAGTGTACTCGAGTGAGAATGCCGGTATGAGTAACGAAAAGATGGGTGAGAATCCCATCCGCCGAAAGCCTAAGGTTTCCTGAGGAAGGTTCGTCCGCTCAGGGTTAGTCGGGGCCTAAGGCGAGGCCGAAAGGCGTAGTCGAAGGACAACAGGTTGATATTCCTGTACCACCGTAAGCCGCTATGAGCGATGGGGTGACGCAGAAGGACAGTGACGCGGACTGCTGGAATAGTCCGTCCAAGCAGCGAGGCTGGCGCACAGGCAAATCCGTGCGTCACAAGGCTGAGCTGTGACGGGGAGGGAAAGTTTTAGTACCGAAGGTCATGCGTTCTGGCTGCCGAGAAAAGCCTCTAGCCAGGCGAAGGTGCCCGTACCGCAAACCGACACAGGTAGGCAAGCAGAGCATGCTGAGGCGCGCGGAAGAACTCTCGTTAAGGAACTCGGCAAAATGACCCCGTAACTTCGGGAGAAGGGGTGCCCCGGTAGGGTGAATAGCCCGAGGGGGCCGCAGTGAAAAGGCCCAAGCGACTGTTTAGCAAAAACACAGGTCTGTGCGAAGCCGCAAGGCGAAGTATACGGGCTGACGCCTGCCCGGTGCTGGAAGGTTAAGGGGAGCGGTCAGGTTTAGGCCGAAGCTGTGAACCGAAGCCCCAGTAAACGGCGGCCGTAACTATAACGGTCCTAAGGTAGCGAAATTCCTTGTCGGGTAAATTCCGACCCGCACGAATGGCGTAACGACTTGGGCGCTGTCTCAACGAGAGATCCGGTGAAATTTTAGTACCTGTGAAGATGCAGGTTACCCGCGACAAGACGGAAAGACCCCATGGAGCTTTACTGCAGCTTGATATTGGACTTTGGTACGGTCTGTACAGGATAGGTGGGAGCCTGGGAAGCCGGGGCGCCAGCTTCGGTGGAGGCGCCGTTGGGATACCACCCTGATCGTATCGAAGTTCTAACCTGGCACCGTGATCCGGTGCGGGGACCGTGTCAGGCGGGCAGTTTGACTGGGGCGGTCGCCTCCCAAAGCGTAACGGAGGCGCCCAAAGGTTCCCTCAGAATGGTTGGAAATCATTCGGAGCGTGTAAAGGCAGAAGGGAGCTTGACTGCGAGACTGACAAGTCGAGCAGGGACGAAAGTCGGGCTTAGTGATCCGGTGGTACCGAATGGAAGGGCCATCGCTCAACGGATAAAAGCTACCCTGGGGATAACAGGCTTATCTCCCCCAAGAGTCCACATCGACGGGGAGGTTTGGCACCTCGATGTCGGCTCATCGCATCCTGGGGCTGAAGTAGGTCCCAAGGGTTGGGCTGTTCGCCCATTAAAGCGGTACGCGAGCTGGGTTCAGAACGTCGTGAGACAGTTCGGTCCCTATCTGTCGCGGGCGCAGGAAATTTGAGAGGAGCTGTCCTTAGTACGAGAGGACCGGGATGGACGTACCGCTGGTGTACCAGTTGTTCCGCCAGGAGCACCGCTGGGTAGCCAAGTACGGACGGGATAAGCGCTGAAAGCATCTAAGCGCGAAGCCCCCCTCAAGATGAGATTTCCCACTGTAAAGGTAAGACCCCTGGAAGATGACCAGGTTGATAGGTTCGAGGTGGAAGCGCGGCAACGCGTGAAGCTGACGAATACTAATCGGTCGAGGGCTTATCCTAAATTTACCCCACAAAGTGACGATTCGCTTCGAAGCGTAGTCCGATTACTTTGCGGGGGCCCCGGAAACGGGTTCAGCTTGAAGCAAATCATTCGCATCCGGTTTTCAGGGTGCAAACCCTACATAATCTTTAATGAACCAGGCTCGTATTGCAACAGGGCAGTACGGGCCTGGTTTTTTATTGCGGCAGCGTTTTGGATTAACGATAATAAACCGAACAATCCGTGGACTGCAGCTTCATCACGCCGTCTCGCCGCAGTCCGCGGATCTTGCGCAGGACGACCGACCGCGGGGCCAGCGTCCACAGGTGCCAGCAGATGAGGCTGATCATGAACGATTCGTGCACCCAGGGATAAGCGACGGCGATGACGCAGAGTCCGAACCAGAGCAGATGGCGGTGCAGACGCCGGAACAGGCCGTGTTCGATATGCTGCACGGGGACATAGCCGATCCACGGCGCATCCAGGCTCCACCGGAAACGGCGGAATTCCGGTTCATCGACGCGAATCAAGGTCAGCCGGATGATGACGAAATGGACGAGTTCCACGCCGATGAGACTGATCATCCAGGAGAGAATGCCGGTTGTGCCGTACATGCTGCCCTGGAACACGCCGAACAGCGCGGCGATGAGCAGGTGGCTGATTCTCACTTCCCGCGGTATCGGAATCCGGCGGATGAGCTGATAATGATAGATCGTCGCCTTTTCATCCAATTGTTGACGACGCGGCATCATGCGATTTTCCTCCAACTGCATGCTGAAAAGGGGTTTACCAACTATATCGGAAGAGGCGTATGCCGGATGAATGCCTGCGGGGTAAAGGCGGATGGTCCCAAGGAACCAAATATTTGAGGAAAACATATATTGAAGCAAAATATTTGAAACGACCTGTGAACAAGTATATCGAACTAGACATTGTGGCATAATGGGAGTTGAAAGAAGGACAGGAAGGATGAGTCGGCATGGAGGAAAGCGTCCGACAATGTTGCATCATTTGCGGGCAGGAGAAGGAATCCGGCATCACGATCATCTCCGAATTTATATGTGAGTCTTGTGAAGCCGAAATGGTGCGCACCGATGTGAAGGACGAGAAATATCCGTTCTTCATCCATCAATTGAAACGAATCTGGGTTCAGAAGAACGCGTGAGCGGCCGCATCCGACAAGGGACGGCTGTTTTTTTGCGGCTCGGTGGTATCGCGGCGTTTCTTCTATTATTATAGAAGAAACAGGAGAGGAGGGACGGAAGCGGATGCCGGAGTTCGAAGCGCCGCTTTACACGCAGCTCGTTCGCAGGCTTGGGCGCGACCCGGTCAGCTTCCACGTGCCCGGACATCAGTACGGACGCGCGCTGCCGGACGAGCCATTCGCGCTGTTCCGGGACATTATGGGCATCGACGTTACGGAACTGGAAGATACGGACGACCTGCATCATCCGGAAGGCGTCATACGGGAAGCGCAGCAACTGGCTGCGCGCTGCTTCGGCGCCGACGAGACGTTCTTTCTCGTCGGCGGCAGCACGGCCGGCAATCTCGCGATGCTGCTCGCCGTCCTCGATCCGGGTGATGCGATCATCGTGCAGCGCAATGTGCACAAGTCGGTGCTGAACGGCATTGCGTTGGCAAGGGCGCGGGCGATTTTTGTGGCGCCGCAGATTGAACCGGTATCCGGTCTTCCGACCGTCCCCGCGGCGGCTGATATTGAAACGGCATTGGACCGCTATCCGGACTCCAAGGCGGTATTCCTGAGCACGCCCAACTATTACGGCATGCATGTCGATCTTGCGCCGTATGCGGAGATCGTCCACTGCCGGAAACTGCCGCTTCTGGTGGACGAAGCGCACGGCGCGCATTTCGGGCTGCATCCGGCTTGTCCGCCTTCCGCGATGATGTCCGGCGCGGATGCGGCTGTCCAATCGACGCACAAGACGCTTACCGCGCTGACGATGGGCGCCATGCTCCATGTGCGCCGGGGCAGGTTGTCGATGGACCGGCTTCGGCGCGCCCTGACGGCGGTGCAAAGTTCAAGTCCGTCCTACCCGATACTGGCGTCGCTCGATATTGCCCGGGCAATGATCGCGGCTTGCGGCCCGGCATGGCTGGAGAGCGGCATGAAGGCGGCAAGCCGCCTCCGGGAACGGCTGGCTGAACGAAACGGCCCGTTCGCCGCTCTCGAGCCGGCCATCGGCAAAGCTTGCAGCGCCGTTGACCCGATGCGCATCGTGCTGCGGGATGAGACCGGCGCGCTCAGCGGCATCCTGCTTCAGTGTTTGCTGGCGGAGCAGGGATGCTGGGCCGAGATGGCCGACGACCGGTATGCGGTGCTGCTGTTCGGGCCGGGCGCAACCGAATCGGATGCGGACAAGCTCGTTTCGGCACTGGACAACATTGCGGCGGAAATGACCGGATCCCAGCCGGTTGCCGATGCCGGTCAAGGGCCAATTGATGTTGCGGCATATGCGGCTGATCCGGAGCATCGTATCGGCGAGCCGTTTGCCATCCCGCTCATGCCGCCGGCGGAAGACGGAACGGAGATCGTTCCGCTTGAAGAAGCGGCCGGACGCACGGCGGCCGAAACGGTCATTCCCTATCCGCCGGGCATTCCGTTGCTCTATACAGGCGAACGGATCAGCATAGCGCAGATCGCAGCCATCCGCAGACTGGCCGCGGCGGGCGCGCGTTTTCAGGGAGCGACCGACGCCAGAATGCGGATGATACGGGTCATGGCGCAACAATGACGCGACAACGACAGATGAAGGAGACGAAGGTGAGCAGAGGCTTTTTTATGACGATCGAAGGCGGCGAAGGCGCGGGCAAGACGACGATTCTGCAGGGCATCGCCGATTGGCTTGAAGCGCGGGGATGGGATGTCGTCGTGACGCGCGAGCCGGGAGGCATTCCGATTGCCGAGAAAATCCGGGAGGTCATTCTCGATCGCGTCCACACCGACATGGATGCGCGGACGGAGGCGCTGCTCTATGCGGCCGCCCGCAGGCAGCATCTCGTTCAGAAGGTGGAGCCGGCGCTTGCGGCCGGCGCGGCGGTGCTGTGCGACCGGTTCGTCGACAGCAGCCTGGCTTATCAAGGCCATGCGCGCGGGCTCGGCATCGAGGAAGTCTGGGCGATAAACCGGTTTGCCACAGTCGAACGCCTGCCGGATCTCACGCTGTATCTGGACGTCAGGCCGGAAATCGGGCTTGCGCGGGTCCGATCGGATCATGGACGAGAGATCAACCGGCTCGATCTGGAGGACCTCACCTTCCACCGAAAGGTGCGCGAAGGTTATCTGCTGTTAACGCGGCGATTCTCCGACCGGATCGTGACGATCAACGCGGAGCAGCCGCCGGAGCAGGTGCTTGCTCAGGCGCTGCAAGAAACGGAAAAACGATTTAAAGGGTTTTCACATTTCCGCGTCAAATAATATAAAATAGGTACACATCCAACCAAGGGAGGGATACGCATGAAACTTGTCATTGCCGTTGTGCAAGACAAGGACAGCAACCGGCTGTCCACCGCCCTCATTCAGGAAGGATTCCGCGCAACGAAGCTGGCGAGCACCGGAGGATTTCTTCGTGCAGGAAATACCACTTTTATGATCGGAATTGAAGACGAACGGGTGGAAGACGTTCTGCGCGTCATCCGGAACAACTGCAAAATCCGCGATCAGCTCGTGACGCCGGTATCTCCGATGAGCGGTTCGACCGATTCGTACATGCCTTTTCCCGTCGAAGTGCAGGTCGGAGGTGCGGCGGTGTTCGTGCTTCCCGTCGAACGGTTTGAGCATTATTGATCACCCGCATGACGCAACCATTTATCGTCCGGTGAAGAGCATGACCCGTCATGCTCTTTGCTTGGGCTAAAAAGCAGCTTTACTCCATACATGGGAAGGAAACGCGATGAAAATCAATCCCGGATACCGCACAGTCGGACAAGACCGGACGCGGATGGACACCGTCCAGCGTCAGGCGGCGCCCAAATCGTTCGCCGATTTCATGCAGGAGCAGGAAACGGCCAGAACGCAGGAAGCGCTGCAGCGGATGCTGAACGACATCCATCAGCAAGGGGAACGGCTGGCCCGCAACATGACGGTGCGCGAGCTGATGCTGTACCGTCAGATGGTGAAACGGTTCCTCGAGGATACGGTCAGGCGCGGCATCGGCCTCAAGGAGACCCGCGGCTGGGACCGGAGGGGCCGGGTCAAGCGCTACAAGCTGATCGAAGAGGTCGATGCCGTCCTGGTCAGCATGGGCGAAGAATTGCTGCAGACCGAGGAAGGACGGCTCGAACTTCTCGGCAAAATCGGCGAAATCCGCGGACTGCTGATGAATCTGCTGTTCTGACGGAAAGGATCGGTAACGCCATGCGAATCAGCGACATCACCGGCCAGCCGAAAGCGGTGAAACTGCTCCAGGCGGCCATAAGAACCGGCAATGTCTCCCACGCCTATCTGTTCGGCGGTCCCGCGGGGACGGGGCGGAAACAGGCCGCGCTCGCCTTCGCGCAGGCGCTGTTCTGCACGTCCGGCGGGCCGGATGCGTGCGGCGAATGTCTGGCTTGCCGGAAGATCGAACACGGCAATGAGCCGGATCTGCATCTCGTGGAGCCGGACGGCGCGGCGATCAAGATCGACCAGATCCGCGGTCTGCAGCGCGACTTGTCGTACCGGTCGGAGGAATCGAAGCGCAAGGTCTATATCATGGAACGGGCGGAGACGATGACGCCGCAGGCGGCCAACAGCATGCTCAAGTTTCTCGAAGAGCCGTCGTCGCCTGTCGTCGCCATTCTGCTCACCGAAAATCCGCAGGCGATTCTCCCGACCATCCGCTCACGCGCCCAATTCGTTCCTTTCCTCCCGCTGCCTCCCCAAGTCATGCTCGAGAAGCTGCTTGCCGAGGGCCATCCGCCGCTTCTTGCCCGGGCAGCGGTGCACCTGGCCTCCGGAATCGACGCCTGCCGCGCGATTATCCAGCAAGAGGGGTTTGCAGAAACGAGAAAGCTGGTGATACAATTGGGGAAAGACAGCCTGGGCAGATTACCCGCCGCGATGGTCAGCATCGGACAAGCGTTCAAGAACGGTCTGCAAGCGGACCGGATCGAAACCGTTCTCGCGCTGCTGGCGCTCTGGTATCGGGATCTGCTGAACGTCCAGATCGGCAGGCGGGAGCAGGTTGTCTTCGCAGACGAACTCGGCTGGATGGACAAGCATGCGTTCATGCGCAAACCGCATGAATGGGTCGCATGCATGGAGCATACGCTTGAAGCAGGCAGACGCATCCGTGCCCACGTATCGCCGCAGCTTGCCCTCGAGCAGCACCTAGTGAAGATTCAGGGGGGCTGAATCCTTGTACAATGTCGTCGGTGTCCGTTTCAAGAAAGCGGGCAAAATCTACTATTTCGACCCGTTGGACTACCCGGTCGAGACGAATCAGCACGTCATTGTCGAGACGGCGCGGGGAATCGAATACGGCAAGGTCGTCATCGGCCGGAGACAGGTGGACGAGTCGGATGTTGTGCTGCCGCTGAAGCGGGTCATCCGCATCGCGGACGAGGCCGACGCCCGGGTCGTCCGCGAGAACGAAGCGGCGGCGAAGCAGGCATTCGCCATTTGCCTCGAGAAGATCAAGCAGCATGAGCTGGGCATGAAGCTCGTTGATGTCGAATATACGTTCGATCGGAACAAGATCATTTTCTACTTCACCGCCGAAGGCCGCGTCGACTTCCGCGAGCTGGTCAAGGATCTGGCCAGCGTCTTCCGGACCCGGATCGAGCTCAGGCAGATCGGCGTGCGCGACGAGGCGAAGATGCTCGGCGGCATCGGGCCTTGCGGACGCATCCTTTGCTGTTCGTCCTGGCTCGGCGACTTCGAGCCGGTGTCGATCAAGATGGCGAAGGATCAGAGTCTGTCGCTCAATCCGACGAAGATTTCGGGATTGTGCGGCCGGCTGATGTGCTGCCTGAAATTTGAGCACGATCATTATGAGAGCGTGCGCGAGGAAATGCCCGCCGTCGGCAAAATCGTCATCACCTCTTACGGCGAAGGCAAGGTGACGGCCATCAACGCCGCTGCCCGCACGCTGTACGTCCAGCTGTTTGAATCGGGCGGCAAGCCGAAGGAGCTGCCGTTCGACGACTGTGTCGTGAAAGCATAACGCCAAGTCGCGGGTGCCGAGGTGGGACAGTGACGAGAGACCTGTTCGATCAAGTCGAACGCATGGAGGCCGTTCTCGGGCAGATGCTGAGGGAGACGGCCGACATCAAGCGGAATATCAAGTCGCTCATCGAAGAGAACAAAAGGCTCAGCATTGAGAACCAACAACTTCGCAAGCTGCTGAAGACGAGCGCGGTGACGGTTCGGGCGGAACTGGCGGCTGCGGGACTCGCGGAGGAAGCATCCGCCGACCGGCGCGATGAGGAAAGCCATGTGCACGTCGGCGAAGGCTACGATAATCTTGCCCGTCTATATAATGAAGGATTCCATATCTGCAATGTCTATTACGGTCACCTCCGCACGGAGGGCGACTGTTTGTTCTGCCTGTCTTTTCTTCATAAATAATGGAAGACCTGACGGCTGCTTGCCGGCTGCGCAATCTTGAGCGCTGCGGCGGGCAGCCATATTTTGTTTCGCCGGACCGGTCCCGTTAGTGTAAAATCTTCGTGGGTGTAGGAATTGGAAAAAGCGGACATAGAAAAAGAGCTTCTCCCTTGGTAAAGTGATGTTTGTCCACAACACACCAAGAAGGAGGAAGCTCCTGTGAGCCACTTTACCACAACAATGCCGACGATGAAAGAGATTGAGCAATGGATTTTCCGGAAAATGCAGGAGGAATTCGCTCGTGCGATGAAGCAGGTGCTGGAGGCGCTGGATCAGCAGATCCTGGAGCAACGGGACCGAGAGCGTTATCGAGTAAAGGACGAGCGTGAAACAAGCGTCAACACAGTGTTCGGGAATGTGCGCTTTAAGCGGAGATTGTACTGTGACCGTAGAAGCGGCAAACACGTGTATCTGCTGGATCAGCTGTTGCAATTCGAAGGGCGCGGGAAAGTCAGTCCGCATCTGGAAGAGACAGCCATCGCATTCGCGAGCCAAGGACCGTCGTACCGGGACAGCGCTAAGCGGCTGGAGCAGCTCCTGGGATACAATGTGCTGAGCCACCAAGCGATCAGGGAAAAACTGATTGAGCGTGCGGAACAGCCGATGTCTGAGGTGAAGCGACGCCCAGCGCGAGTATTGTTCGTGGAAGTGGATGGGCTATACACGAAGCTGCAGCGGAGCAAGAAGCGTGGGATGGAGAACGCAATCGCTGTCGTACACGAAGGCTGGGAGAAGAGCGGCAAGCGAGTGCGGCTGAAGAATAAACAGCATTACCTGCATACGAGCGGCGGCAACTTCTGGGAAGGGTTCGGGGACTTTCTGGTGGAGCGTTACGAAATCGACGAGAACACGTGGCTTGTGGTGAACGGAGACGGCGCGGGGTGGATCGGGGAATGTACATCCTACTTTCACCAATGCCTGTACATGCTGGACCGCTTTCATGTGGCGCGTGATTTGAAACGTTTTGTCGGACATTTACCGAAGGTGTGGGAGACCGTGAGACGGTCGCTGGCCAAACAAGACGCAGCCGCGCTTATAGCGGCCTTAGAAAGCGTAGCGGAGCAAGAGATAGCGGAAGAGAACCGGAAGGATTGGAAGCAGTATAAAAGCTATCTGAAGCGGCACGAGAAGCATTTGGACGACTACCGAAAAACACTCCAGGTGAAGGGGATCGACACAAGCGGTATGCGCCCGATGGGAAGCGCGGAATCGCAGATGCGCATATTCGCCAAGCGGACGAAGCGTGGCGGGTACAGTTGGAGTGAGCGAGGCGTCAGGGCGATGCTGTGGACAATGATGAGGATTAAAGAAGCCGGCATGGTTGTAAGAACGGTTGAAGGACATGCGAGTATGCAAGCAACGTCACAACAGCCAATAAACATGCGGCAATTGCTCAAGAACGTGACGCAACCAGTCAAGGGTTGTATCGCTGGAATGATTCGCATGCTGCAAGGACCGAAGCAAAGCAGCACAACGGGTATGGCACTCAAAGCTCTTCGCGGATAATGGCAAAAAAATTCTGACAAATCACTTTTATTTGATGAAAGAACGAAGCAAAGCGCTTACAAGGAAGAGGTTTCCTTTGGGGTTCGCGTTCCAAGCATCTTAAATGACTGCCCACGCTAGCTTGACACTGACACCGGTCCCTGTACATTTGCAAGAAACGGGTTTGTTCATTAAGCTTATGGTAAGAACGTTATTTTCCACCGGATGGAAAGGCAAGGAGTCGACTTCCCGACATGAACAGGCCTGACGCGCAGCCGATGCTCGAGCCCGGCGAAAGGCTCGACCATCTGCTGACGCAAGACTTGAAAATCATTCAAAGCCCGGAAGTGTTCAGCTTCTCGCTCGACGCGGTGCTGCTCGCCCGTTACGCCGGCGTGCCGGCCAGAGGCCGCGTGCTCGACCTGTGCACGGGCAACGGCGTCGTGCCGCTGCTTCTGACGACGCGGACGGCGGCGTCGGTTGACGGCGTCGAGATTCAGCCGAAACTGGCGGACATGGCGCGGCGAAGCGTGGCGCTCAACGGCCTGGAGGACCGGATCACGATCATCGAAGCCGATCTGCGCGAATGGTCGAAGCGCGCCGATGTGCGCGGCGCCTACGATGCGGTCACGATCAACCCCCCATATCTGCCGCGCGGATCCGGAGAGTACAAGGAGAACATCCACAAAGCGATGGCGCGGCATGAAATCGGGTGCACGCTGGACGACGCCGCGGCGGCATGCGCGGCGGCGGTCAGAAGCGGCGGGCGCGTCACCATGGTGCACCGTCCGTCCCGGCTGGCGGACATCATCGAGACGCTGCGCCGCCACCGGCTCGAACCGAAGCGGATGCGGCTCGTCCACCCGAAGCGGGAGGCGGAAGCGAACATCGTGCTGATCGAGTCGCTGAAGGACGGCAGGCCGGAGCTCCGGCTTGAACCGCCGCTCATCGTCTACGAACCGGACGGACGATATACGGACGAGCTGCTGCATATATTTTATGGAAGAAAAACGGAGCTGGCGGGCGTACCCGCCGCGGCGGAGGAGGAGCGGACGTGAGCGGGAAGCCGGACGGAAAGCCGGATGACCGGCAGCGGGAGCGGCAGGCCGTGCAGGTCCAGCGGAGCTTCGCCGAACGCGAGCGGCCCGGCACGCTCTATCTCGTGGCGACACCGATCGGCAATCTGGAAGATATGACGATGCGCGCCATCCGCACGCTCAAGGAGGCCGATCTGATCGCGGCCGAAGATACGCGCCAGACCCGCAAGCTGCTGACGCACTTCGACATTCGCAACCGCCTGGTCAGCTACCATGAACATAACCGGGATGCGAGCGGCCCGGAATTGCTCAGGATGCTGGAAGAGGGGCTCAGCATCGCGCTCGTCAGCGACGCGGGCACGCCCGCCGTCTCCGATCCGGGCGCCGAACTGGCGGCCGAAGCGGCGGCCCGCGGCATCCCGGTCGTGCCGATTCCCGGCGCGAACGCTGCGGTGTCCGCGCTCATCATCTCCGGGCTGCCGACGCACCGGTTTCTGTTCGCCGGATTCCCGCCCCGCGACCGCAAGGGGTTGCAGCAATTTCTGGACAGCCTGGAAGCGGAGCCGGGCACGCTCATTCTGTACGAATCGCCGCATCGCGTGCAGAAGACGCTGGCTGCGCTGGCCGAGCGGTGGGGAAGCCGCCGCATGGCGCTCGTGCGCGAACTGACGAAGCGCCACGAGGAAGCGTTGCGCGGCACGGTCGCCGATGTGCGGGATTACGCCGCGGCGCATCCGCCGGCGGGCGAATGCTGCCTCGTCATCGAAGGAGCGGCGGAGTCCGAAGCCGGGGAGGCGGCGGAAAACCCGGCCGGCGAATGGTGGGCGCGGATGACGTCCGCCGAGCATGTCGCCCATTACGAGCGGCAGGGCATGTCGCGCAAGGAAGCCATGAAGCGGGCGGCGGCCGACCGCGGGCTGAAGAAGCGCGACATCTACGCGGCGCTTCTGGCCGAAGCGGACGGGCCATTAGAGGACAAGCCTTGAGGGCAAAAAAAACCTTCCCGGCCGGCAGCCCGGCGCGGGAAGGCAGCAAGGAGTATAAAAAAGGTTAGAATTATCGAGGTAGTTTCTTTTCTATTATAACCTATTTTTCGTAAAAGTGACACTTTTTTTTTCACGAGTTTTTCACTGTGCCGTCCGCGGCCGGACGCCATCAGGAATTGGCGGGCACGGGCAGCTCGGAGATGCACTCGTGGCAGACGATCTTGCCCTTGAAGTACGTGACATTCTCGGCATTGCCGCAGAAAATGCAGGCGGGTTCATATTTCTTCAACATGATGCGTTCCCCGTCGACATAAATTTCAAGGGCGTCCTTCTCTCCGATGCCGAGCGTGCGGCGCAGTTCGATCGGAATAACGACACGGCCCAGTTCGTCGACCTTGCGTACAATGCCTGTCGATTTCATCATAGCGATTCTGCTCCTCTCAAGCGATTCAACATTATTCGACATAGTTCAACTTTTTCTGCTAATTATAGTACCAACCATTCCCATAATAGTCAACAGAAAATAACAGGAAATTCACGCCTCCATTTCTAAGAAACACCCGGGAAACACCCGGCAAAACCGATGAAAATCCGGTTCAGGCGAGGAAATGGGGCGTTCTTCGGACATCAGGAGATAATTCGACACAGATCGACAAATTCGACAATTTTGTGAAGGGACTGTCGAATTTCGAAAGGGGTGACGCGCGTGCACCACGAATTGCCCGAAGAGAAAGTGTTCAAAGATCCTGTTCACAAATCCATCTATGTCAAAGACCGGATTATCTGGAACCTCATCAATACGAAGGAGTTTCAGCGGCTCCGCCGGATCCGCCAGCTCGGCACGTCCTATCTGACGTTCCACGGCGCCGAGCACAGCCGGTTCTCCCATTCGCTCGGCGTCTATGAGATTACGCGCCGGATCATCTCCCAATTCGAGCGGCTCGGCGATTCGGACTGGCCGAAGGAAGAGCGGCTGACCGCGCTGTGCGCTTCGCTGCTGCATGATGTCGGTCACGGGCCGTTCTCGCATTCGATCGAGGCCGTGTTCGACACGCACCACGAGGAGTGGACCTGCCGCCTTCTGCTCGAAGACACGGAATTGAACCGCGTGCTGCGCGGCGTCTCCGACGATTTTCCGGAGCGGATCGTTTCGGTCATCCGCAGGACACACGAGAAACCGATCGTCGTCAGCCTGGTCACCAGCCAGCTCGATGCCGACCGGATGGATTTTCTGCTGCGCGACGCTTATTATACCGGAACGCATTACGGCACGTTCGACATCGACAGAATTCTGCGCGTCATGCGCCCCCACAAGGGCCGGATTGTCGTCAAAGAGAGCGGGATGCATGCGGTCGAAGACTACCTGATGTCGCGGTATCAGATGTACTGGCAAGTTTATTTCCATCCCGTGACGCGCAGTTCGGAAATCGTGCTGCGGCAAATTTTCCGCCGGGCGAAAGAACTGTACCGCGGCGGCTGGCGCTTCGATTCCCTGCTCGAGCCGCTCAAGCGCCTGTTCGACGGCGAAATGACCGCCGACGACTATTTCCGGCTGGACGAGCCTCTGGTCCAGACGCAGTTCATGATGTGGACGGACGAGAAAGATCCGCTGCTTGCGGACCTATGCCGGCGGTTTCTCCACCGCAGGCTGTATAAATATACAACGATGGACGAGCCGGACGAAGCGCTCCTGGACCGCGCGCGGCAGGCGCTTCTGGATGTCGGGCTGAATCCGTCCTATCATCTCGAAATTGATTACCCCTACGATCTTCCGTATCATATATACCGTCCGGGCGGCGACAGCGGTCCCGGAGCGCAGCCGATTCTGCTGCTCGGCGAACACGACGAGCTGACGGACATCGCCGACCGTTCCGAGATCGTCCGGTCGATCGCCGGCATACACAGGGGCAGACATCATCTTTATTACCCGGAAGACATGCTGCTGAAACACCGGGACCGATTGCCGTCCGACATCAGGCGGCTGATTGGCATGGCGTGAAGGCGGCCCGGGCATCCCGGAAGGAGATTTGGACATGTTGATCGATTCGCATGCGCATCTGGATTCCCATCGGTTCGACAACGATCGGGAAGATGTGATCCGGCGCGCCAGGGAAGCCGGCGTCGAACTGATCGTCAACATCGGCTTCAACCGCGAGACGATTCCGACGACGCTCGAGCTGACGGAGCGTCATTCGTTCATCTACGCGGCCATCGGCTGGCACCCGGTCGACAGCATCGACATGCGCGAGGGCGATCTGGAATGGATCGAATCGCTGGCGGCGCGCGAGAAGGTCGTCGCGATCGGCGAGATCGGCCTCGACTATCACTGGGACACGTCACCGAAGGAAGTGCAGCATCAGGTGTTCCGCGAGCAGATCCGGCTCGCGCGGCGGCTCGGCCTGCCGATCGTCATCCACAATCGCGACGCGCACGAAGATGTCGTACGCCTGCTCCGGGAAGAGCGGGCCGAGGAAGTCGGCGGCGTCATGCACTGCTTCTCGGGCAGCTGGGAAATCGCGAAGATGTGCCTGGACATGAACTTCTACATCTCGTTCGGCGGCCCCGTCACGTTCAAGAATGCGCGGGTGCCGAAAGAGGTGCTGGCCAAGGTGCCGCTCGACCGGCTCATGATCGAAACCGACTGCCCGTATTTGACTCCGGAACCTTATCGTGGAAAACGAAACGAGTCCGCTTACGTGTCCTACGTCGCGGAGGCGGCCGCCAAAATTAAGGGAATTGACTTACAGGAACTGGTAAAAATCACGGGACAGAATACTCTGAATTGTTTCCGAATTCGAGATAAGTCGGTCTAAACCGTTGAAACAATGATTTTGCTTGCAAAAAAAGTGGCATTACCCGCGAGAAAATCTCCGATAATGCGCTTTAAACCGAAAATAACGCGAAAATCGCATTTCGAACGTCCTTTACAACGCGCAACTCGAGGGGGTATGATGTCTCACAGAACTTTGCTGAGAGTTGAACATTTCCAGACGCTGAATCTCCCGGGGGACGGGAGAGCGGGGGAACCAGTCAGCGGCAACCGGACAATGCGGATTGCCGGCACCGCTGAATCCGATCGGGGTGAATTGACCGGACGCGCGATCCGAAGCGGCGAAAGGTCATAGGGCGGCTCTCGGCCCGAACCCGTCAGCTAACTCCGCAGGCGTATTTGAGAGTGATCGTCTCGTGCTTTGACAGTCCGAAGTTTTATTTATCCTCTTCGAAGCCACGATGGGATCCTCTGTCGGCGGCTTTATTTTTTGAATATTGTGGCAACCGGCGACATAGGTTTCTCCAGGAAGACGGACAGACGACGGGGCGTGAATCTGGAACGACAGCACGATTCTGAAAACAAAAACGTTCGCGTCAATCGTATCATGCATCATCCTAAGGCGGCGAGCAATGTAAGGAGGACCGAAGACATGGGAAAGTTCCTTCCGGAATCCCATGGATCACGATCATCCGGCATGAACTTCGCAATGCGTTGGAAGCATGAGAACGTACGTCTGGTTCTTCTGAGCGCAATTCTTTCAATCGCCATGACTTTCATGCTGCTGGTGCTGCTCTACGGCACGGCCGACAAACAGGTATCGGTCGTCGTGGACGGCGAGGAACGTATCGTCACGACGAAGCAATGGGTGCTGGAAAAGCTGCTTGACGAGCTCGACATCGAGGTCGGGCCGAACGACGAGGTGTCGAAACCGCTCAATGCGGCGATCAAGGATGGCGACCGGATCGTCATCAACCAGGCGGTGCCGGTCACGGTGGTCGCCGACGGCAAGGCGGTGAAGGTGTATCCGACCCGCCATACGGTTCAGGCGGCCCTGAGCGAAGCGGGCGTCGACCTGCGCGACGACGACAAGGTGTATCCTTCGCCGGGCGCGGCACTCGAGCCGGACATGACGATTGAAGTGGTGCGCGTCGACAAGCACGTGGTGCAAACCGAAGAGGTCATACCGTATGCGGTCGTCAAGAAGGACGACCCGAATCTGGAAAAAGGCAAGGAAAAGGTCATTCAGCACGGCAAGGACGGCGTCGTCGTCAATCTTGTCGAGAAAACGTTCGAGAACGGCGTGTACGTAAATTCGCGGCTGCTGACGAAGACGGTGTCGGCGGAGAAGCAGGATCAGATCGTCGCCGTCGGCACGAAGAAGCCGGAGCCGAAAGCGGCCGTGTTGTCCGCCGAATCGGAGACGGCAACGAAGGTCACGCGTGAAGGCGTGACGTTCAAGGCGAAGAAAGTGCTCAAGAACGTGACGCTGACGGCGTATTCCGCCGGTTTCGAGTCGACGGGCAAGACCGAGGATCATCCGCTATACGGCATTACGGCTTCCGGCACGAAAGTGCAGGAAGGCCGGACGATCGCCGTCGATCCGGACGTCATTCCGCTCGGCTGGTGGGTGTACATCGAAGGCATCGGATTCCGGCGTGCGGAAGACAAAGGCAGCGCGGTCAAAGGGAAAAAGATCGACATTTACTACGACAGCGAGACGAAGGCGGAGCGCTTCGGCAAGAAGAAGGGCTACACCGTCTACGTGATCGGGCCGAACAAGCCGACGGCAAGCTGAGGCTGCGGCTGCCGCCGGGCGTGCCCGTGATTCATCCTATATATTCATCACCGCAATTATGCTTGAGCGGCTGGAAACCTCTGTGCGGCATCCCCGCGGATGCCGCGCCGGGGTTTTCTTGTCGTTGCGGAGGCGCATAGCGGGGCGAAGCTGCGGCCATCATCATGAAGAGGACGAGCCGTTTACCGGGCTTGGGAAAGGAATGCGACATGATCCAGGAAATTATCGTCGTCGAAGGCAAGGACGACACCGGCGCCGTGAAGCGCGCGGTTGAGGCGGACACGATCGAGACGGGCGGCTCGGCAATCGGCGAGGAAGTGCTTCGCCGGATTGAACTGGCCGCAGCGCGCCGCGGCGTCATCATCTTCACCGACCCCGATCATGCGGGCGAACGGATCCGGCGGATCGTGGCGGACCGCGTGCCGGGCTGCAAGCATGCGTTCCTGCCGCAGGAGCAGGCGGAGCGGGGCGGCAAGTTCGGCGTCGAGCACGCGACGCCGGAAGCGATCCGGCAGGCGCTTGCCGCCGTTCGGACCGAGCGGCCGGCGGAAGAAGCCGGAGCGGATGTCGTCGAGTGGGATGACCTGATGGAGGCGGGGCTCATCGTCCACCCGGAAGCGGCTCAGCGGCGCCGGGAGCTCGGCAGACGGCTCGGCATCGGCTATGCGAACGGCAAGCAGTTCTTCCGCCGCTGCCGGATGCTCCGCATCACGAAGCGGGAGCTGGCCGAAGCGCTTGCCGCCATGGACGGCGGAGAGGGGGAAGCAGGATGATGACGGACGGCATGCGAATGAGCCGGCCCGCGGGAGACATCGGCACGCCGAAGCGGACGCGCGAAATCATCGCGCGATACGGCTTCACGTTCCGCAAGGCACTCGGGCAAAATTTTCTCGTCGACGCGAATGTGCTGCGCAAAATCGTGGATGCGGCCGAGCTTGGACCGTCGAAGGGCGCGCTTGAGATCGGTCCGGGCATCGGGGCGCTGACCGAGCAGCTCGCCATGGCCGCGGGCAAGGTGGCGGCGATCGAGCTGGACCGGCGGCTCATCCCGATTCTGGAGGAACTGTTCGCGCCTTGCGCCAACGTGGAGATCGTGCACGGCGACGCACTGAAGCTCGATCTGAAGCAGCTGATTGCCGAACGGTTCGCCGGTCTGGAACGCGTCAGCGTCGTCGCCAATCTGCCGTACTACGTGACGACGCCGATCCTCATGAAACTGCTGGAGGACCGGCTGCCGCTTGAACATATCGTCGTGATGGTGCAGAAGGAAGTGGCCGAACGCATGACGGCGCCGCCCGGAGGCAAGGAATACGGCAGCCTCAGCGTCGCGGTCCGCTATTTCGCGGAGCCGGAGGTCGTGTGCACCGTGCCGCGCACCGTCTTCGTGCCGCCGCCGAACGTCGACTCGGCCGTCGTGCGCCTCACCTTGCGCGCCCGGCCGCCCGTGGACGTCACGGACGAAGCGATGTTCTTCCGCGTCGTGCACGCGGCGTTCGCCCAGCGCCGGAAGACGCTGGCGAACAACCTGACCGCGCTGCTCGGCAAGGAGCGGCGCCAGGAAGCTGCCGCGCTGCCGGCGTCCTGCGGCATCGACCCCGGCCGGCGGGGCGAGACGCTGTCGCTCGAAGAATTCGCGGCGCTTGCCAACAAGCTGGCCGAACATCCGGCATAACTGGCTGAACACCAGACGGGCCGCCCTTCCATAGGATAGACGGAAGAGGTGATCAGCCCATGAAGCAAGGGGATTACGTCGTGCGAAAATCGTACGGCGGCGACATCCTGTTCCGCATTGAAGCCATCGTCCGGCAGACGGCCATTCTGAAGGGTGTCGACTACCGGCTGCTGGCCGACGCTCCGCTCTCCGATCTTGTCGTCGTCCGGCAGCCCGAAACGAGCAGCGCCGCCGTGGCGGCGAAAATCAAAGAGCACGAATCGCTCAGACGCTTCCGGCGCCAGGAGGGGGAGGCGGAAAGCTTCCGCTCCGACACGGAGTCCGTGGACGATGCGGAAGCATACCGCCAGGAGACCGCGAACCCGCCGAGCGGGTATTTCGAGATGCCCGGCCGTGTCCTGCATCTCGACGGGGACGGCGCATATCTGCGCAAAAGCATGGCGCTGTACGCCCAGATGAATGTGCCCGCCGACTGCATCCACTGCCACGAATCGGTGATGCCGGAGGTGATCGGCCGGCTTCTGCCGCAGGTGCGGCCCGACATCGTCGTGATCACGGGACACGACGGCGTCCTCAAGAACCGGCCCTACGCCAGTCTCCGCCCGCTCAGCAGCTACAAGAACTCCGTCCATTTCGTGCAGGCCGTCCGCGCCGCCCGCGCCTATGAACCGAACAAGGACAACCTGATCATCGTCGCCGGCGCTTGCCAGTCGCACTTCGAAGCTTTGCTCATGGCCGGGGCCAACTTCGCCAGCTCGCCGCGGCGGGTGATGATCCACGCCCTCGACCCGGTCGTCGTGGCGATCAAGGCGAGCCGCACGCCGTTCCGCGAGCCGATCCATCTGACCGAAGCGATCCGCGGCACGATATGCGGAGCGGAAGGGATGGGCGGCGTCGAGACGTTCGGCAAGCGCCGGCTCGGAACGCCGCGTCCGGGGTGGAATGCGAAGAAGATCGTCCCGGCTTACGGTGCATAAAATCATGTCGGATTGCGGACATTCAAAAAAAAAGGATAATAGACTGTTGACAACCGATTTATGGTGTTGCTATAATGTTTTCTTCATTTGACACTGCCGCTTCTTTTCATGTATAATGGACAAGGAAAGAGGTGGTAGTGGACGATGGCGAAGAATGCGCTGCTCGAAATCCGACGCAGTCTGGAAGCGCACGTCGGTTCCAGAGTCTGCCTGCGAGCCAACGGTGGACGCCGCAAGACGATCGAGCGGACCGGCGTGTTGGAAGAGACCTACCCTTCTGTTTTTATCGTGAAGCTTGACCAGGAGCAACATGCTTTCAAACGCGTGTCTTACAGCTATGCCGATATTTTGACGGAGACCGTCGAGGTGACCGTCGTCAGCGACGAAGGACAGGTGCGGATCGCTTACATGCAGCATTGACGCACCGCCGTATGATCCGCCCGGACCGGGGCATACTATCCTTCATCACAACGCGGATTCGCGCGGAAGGAGGACCCCGTCATGGGCCGCAGAAGGCGAGGCGCGATGTCGCAGCAACTCAAGGAAGAACTGGCGAAGGAACTCGGATTCTACGGTACCGTCGCCAAGGAAGGCTGGGGCGGCATCCGGGCGAAAGATGCGGGCAACATGGTCAAACGGGCGATTCAGCTTGCGGAACAGGCGCTGGCGAATCGCGGCAACCGACCGTCGTGACGAATATCGGACAAAACTGAGCGGCCTGCAGGCGCGATGAGCGCCGCGCGGGCCGCTTTTCGCATTTGCGCCCGCCGACAGGACCGGCCGTTTTTCGCATTTGGCGGAAACCGATGCTATAATTGGGAAGGACTCAAGGACGAGCGGGTGCGACGAACGGTGGTGAATGCGTGAAAATTTACGAGAAAGCGCCGGCCAAGATCAATCTGCTGCTCGACGTGCTGGGCAAGCGGGAAGACGGCTATCACGAAATCGAAATGGTCATGACGATGGTCGACCTGGCCGATCGGCTCGAAATGGAGGAATTGCCCCGGGATGCGATCGTGCTGTCAAGCCAGGCCGGATACATCCCGCTGGACGAGAAAAATTTGGCGTTCCAGGCGGCGAGATTGATCAAGGACCGGTACGGCGTGAAGAAAGGCGTCTACATCCATCTGGACAAACACATTCCGGCGGCTGCGGGACTGGCCGGCGGCAGCAGCGACGCGGCGGCCGCGCTCCGCGGGCTGAACCGGCTCTGGCAGCTGAATCTGTCCGACGCCGAGCTCCTCGAGCTGGCGGCCGAGCTCGGCTCCGACGTGCCGTATTGCGTGCGCGGCGGCACCGCGATCGCGCGCGGGCGGGGCGAGAAGCTCGAACAGCTGCCGAGTCCACCGCAATGCTGGGTCATTCTGGCGAAGCCGCAGCTCAACGTGTCGACGGCCGACGTGTACGGGCAGTTTCGGCTGGAGAAGGTGAAGCAGCATCCGTCGCTCGAACGGATGGTCAAAGCGATCGAGGCCGGCTCGTTCCGCGACATGTGCGCCGAGCTCGGCAACGTGCTCGAGACGGTGACGCTCGAGCGCCATCCCGAAGTGCGCCGGCTGAAGGAGATCATGCAGCGGCTCGGGGCGGACGGCGTGCTGATGTCGGGGAGCGGCCCCACGGTGTTCGGCCTGGTGGCGAAGGAAGCGAAGGTGCCGCGCATTTACAACGGGCTCCGCGGATTCTGCAAGGACGTGTTCGTGGCAAGAATGCTGACATAAACTTGAGCGGTCACTTGCAAAAAACCGTATGAAAATGATATATTGTCAGTATATCATTCGGATTTCATACGGGGGTGAAGGCCGTGAGGAAGTTGAAGCGAAGCGCCAGGCTGGTCGAAATGACGCAATACTTGTTGGCACGCCCCCACACGTTAATTTCGCTGACAGCATTTGCGGACCGCTACCAATCGGCGAAATCATCGATCAGCGAAGATCTGGCCATCATCAAGGAAGTTTTCGAAGAAGAAGGCATCGGGCAATTGCACACATTGGCCGGCGCCGCCGGCGGTGTCAAGTATATTCCGACCGTCAGGAAAGAGGCCGCGCTTGCGGTCATCCGCGAGATCTGCCGCCAGCTGGAGCAGCCGGAACGGGTGCTCGCCGGCGGCTATCTGTACATGACGGACATGATCGGCCAGCCGGCGATCATGAGCGAAGTCGGCCGCATGTTCGCGACCGCGTTCGCCGGCCGCGAGATCGACGTCATCATGACGGTCGAGACGAAGGGCATCCCGCTGGCCTATGCAACGGCGATGTACCTGAATCTGCCGGTTGTCATCGTGCGGCGCGACAACAAAGTGACCGAAGGTTCGGCAGTCAGCATCAATTACGTGTCGGGCTCGACGAAGCGGATCCAGACGATGTCGCTCGCGCGGCGCGCGCTGCGCGAACAGTCGCGGGTGCTCATCATCGACGATTTTCTGAAGGCGGGCGGCACGGTGCAGGGCATGATCGACCTGCTCGCGGAGTTTGACGCAACAGTCGCCGGCGTCGGCGTGTTCGTCGAATCCGGTGAAGTCGGCGCCGAAGAGCGGTTGTTCCATGATTACGTGTCGCTGGCGAGATTGACGCATGTCGACCTGAAGACGAAGCAGACAACGGTTGTTCCGGGGAACTACTTCGACGATTGAGGAGGCGCGCATCGCCTGATCGGGCGGTGCCGCGTTTGTCCATATGCAAGCGGTTGCGGACGGGCCCGCGTTGCGGGTCGCCGGGACGCAGTCCTTTGGCATACTTGTTAACCCTACCATTCCAATAGGGAAACCATCAAGGAGGAGTGCGAACATGTCTCAACGACCGATCATCATTTCGACCACCGCAGCCCCCGCCGCCATCGGCCCGTATTCGCAAGCCGTCCGGTTCGGCAATCTGCTCTTCACCTCGGGCCAGATTCCGCTTACGCCGGAAGGCGAACCGGTGCAAGGCGGCATCGAGGAACAGACGCATCAGGTCTTTCGCAATCTGCAGGCGGTGCTGGCTGCGGCCGGCTGCAGCCTGTCCGATGTCGTGAAAGCGACCGTCTTCCTCAAGGACATGAACGAATTCGCCGCGTTCAACGCCGTCTACGCCTCGTATTTCGGGGATCACAAGCCGGCGCGTTCGACGGTGGAAGTCACCCGTCTGCCCCGGGACGTCAAGGTCGAGATCGAGCTGATCGCCGCCGTTCCCGATGGCGAAAAACAGCGGTAATTGTCAGTTAAAAAAAAGTTAGTCAACCCGCAACAATATTTCCAGATACAAGAAGGATTTCGGCACAATTTGTGGAATATTACACCAAGTCTTTTGGTAGGCAAAGGTGGTGAACAGAATGCAAATTACCGATGTGAGACTCCGCCGCGTGAATTCCGAAGGCCGAATGAAGGCGATTGCCTCGATCACGATTGACAACGAATTCGTTGTTCACGATATTCGGGTCATCGACGGCAATAACGGCATGTTCGTGGCCATGCCGAGCAAGCGTACGCCGGACGGAGAATTCCGGGATATCGCACATCCGATCTCTTCGTCGACGCGGGAGAAGATCCAATCCGCTGTGCTGGCGGAATACGAGCGGGCGGCAGCTGAAGAAGAAGCGGCGATTGAAGAAGGCGCATGATGGACACGCACGATGGACTGATAGCGTATTCAGATGATCGGGAGAAGAGGGCCGATGGCTCTCTTTTCTTTTGTCCGAAGCAAGTGTATAGTCGAGGGAGATACGCTTCGCAGCGAAGCGCAGGAACGAACTCGGGAGGAAAACGGACATGAAGAGAATGGCGGTCGTGCTTGCGGCTGGACTGGGGAAACGAATGAAATCGAAACTTCACAAAGTGCTGCACCCCGTCTGCGGCAAGCCGATGGTCGGACATGTGCTGGACGCAGCGGCCGCGGCTGGCTGCGAACGGACGATTGTCGTCGTCGGACACGGGGCGGAGAAGGTGCAAGCCTACGTGGGCGATCGCGCCGAATGCGTGCTGCAGGCCGAGCAGCTCGGCACCGGACATGCGGTATTGCAGGCCGATAAGTTGATCGGCGGGGAAGCGGGCACGACGATCGTCGTCTGCGGAGATACACCGCTCATCCGGCCGGAGACGATCCGCGCGATGCTGGATGCGCACGAGCGGAGCGGCGCCGCCGCGACGCTGCTGACGGCGGTCGTCCCGGACCCGTCGGGTCTCGGACGCGTCATCCGCGGAAAGAACGGCAGCGTGGAGCGCATCGTCGAACACAAGGATTGCAGCGAAGACGAGCTGAACATCACGGAAATCAACGCCGGCACCTATTGCTTTGACAACCGGAAGCTGTTCGACGCGCTCGGCAAGGTGAAGAATGACAACGCGCAGGGCGAATATTACCTGACGGACGTGATCGGCATTCTGCACGAGGCCGGCGAAGCAGTCGCTGCCTACCGGACGCCCGATCCGGCCGAGGCGGCCGGCGTCAACGACCGCATCGCCCTGGCCGAGGCCGAACGGCTGATGCGGGAGCGGATCAACCGCCGGCACATGGAAGCCGGCGTGACGATCATCGATCCTGCGGCCACGTACATCGAAGCGGATGTCGCGATCGGCGCGGACACCGTCATCTACCCGGGAACGGTGCTGAGGGGCCGGACCGTCATCGGCGAAGACTGCGTCATCGGCCCGCAGGCCGACATCACCGATTCCGTCGTCGGCCGGGGCGTGACGATCCGCCACTCCGTGCTGCTGGAGTCGGAGGTCGGCGACGAATGTTCGATCGGGCCGTACGCGAACCTGCGCCCGAAATCGAAGCTCGCCGCGGGCTGCAAGATCGGCGATTTCGTCGAGCTGAAGAACGCGTCGCTCGGCGAAGGCACGAAAGTGTCGCACCTCAGCTATGTCGGCGACGCCGTCGTCGGCCGGGATGTCAACATCGGCTGCGGCGCCATTACGGTGAACTACGACGGCTACAACAAATCGGTCACCGAGATCGGCGACCGCGCCTTCATCGGCAGCAACGTCAATCTGATCGCGCCGGTGAAGATCGGCGAAGGCGCCTATGTCGTCGCCGGTTCGACGATCACCCAGGACGTGAAGCCGAACGACATGGCAATCGCGCGCGAGCGGCAGGTCAACAAGGAAGGCTATGCCGAGCGTCTCCGCGCGCGGGCGCGGGCGAAGAAGGAGCGCTCGGGCCAGAACTGATCCGATCCGGTGCATGGTGAAGGCTGGAAAAGGGAACACTATAGGGAAACCTGTGCGAAGGAGGTTTCCCGATGACGCCGACGATCAAAGCGGAAGAGCGGCCGACGCGCCCGAAGGGCGAACTGCGCCGGCTGCGCGATCAGGGGAAAGTGCCGGGCAATCTGTACGGCGGCAAGGCGAGCGGCTCGACGCCGATCGCCGTCGAGGAGAAGGAGCTGCTGGCGCTGCTCCGCCATCATCCGAACGCGGTGCTCGATCTTGAAATGGCGGGTTCGGACACGAGACCGGTCATGGTGGCCGGCGTGCAGCGCGATCCGCTGACGCGCAACGTGCTGCACATCGATCTGCGCGAGATCGACCTGAAGACGCCCGTGCGCACGCACGCGCCCCTGGAACCGGCCGGCGAATCGCCGGCCGAGAAGGAAGGCGGCATCGTTCAGATGCTGCTGCACGAGCTGGAGATCGAATGTCTGCCCGCCGACATTCCGGACGCGATTCCCGTGGACGTCTCGGGGCTTAAGCTCGGAGACAGTCTCGTCGTCCGCGACCTCAAGGTTCCGCCGGGCGTGCTCGTGAAGACCGACCCGTCGCTTGTCGTCGTGACGGTGCTCGCTCCGCAGAAAGATGACGCGGAACCGGCCGAACCGGAGGCGAATGCCGCGGAGACGGACCGCAGCGGCGCAGAAGAGAAAACGGCGGCACGATCCTGAATACCGAACGGCAGCGAGCTGCCTGTCCGCCCGCAGCGGCAGGCAGCTTCGTTTTATGGCCGGACGCTCAATAACCCGGACGCGAGACGAAGGTGAACACGTTCCGGTCGAAGTCGATGTTGTTGACGCGGACCGAACGGCTGTTGAACCATTCGACAAATCCGATCTCCTGATGTACGCCTCCAAGGTAGATCTGAATCGGCACGCCATGGTCGATGTGATCCTGGAAATGCTGGTCTTCATGCAGCCTCTGTCCGTTCTCGTACACGACAAACAGCGCGCTTCTCGACAACATTTCGTTGACCATGCGATCACCTCTACCTATAATGACAATTTAGACGATCGAATCGTTGCAGGGCGGCCGATATCTTCTGGTCAGGGAAGGGGGACAGGTGCACGATGAGATGGATCGTCGGACTCGGCAATCCCGGGCCAGCCTATCAGTCGACCCGGCACAATGTCGGCTTCATGGTCATCGACGAGCTCGCGCGCCGGTGGAATATCAGCGTCACGCAGAGCAAGTTCAAGGCGCTTGTCGGGGAAGGCCATGTCAAGGGCGAGAAGGTGCATCTGCTGAAGCCGATGACCTACATGAATCTGTCCGGGGAATCGCTCCGGGCGTTTCTCGATTTCTACAAGGCGGACATCGCCGATCTGATCGTCGTCTACGACGATCTGGATACGCCGCTCGGCAAAATCCGGCTCCGCTATCAGGGCAGTTCGGGCGGCCACAACGGCGTGAGGTCGATCATCCAGCATCTCGGCACGCAGCAGTTCAACCGGATCCGGATGGGCATCTCCCGCCCGGCTCCCGGACGCGAGATTGTCGATTACGTGCTCTCGCCGTTCGACAAGGCGGAAGCGGAGCAGCTGAAGACGATGATCGCAGCCGCTTGCGATGCGGTAGAATATGCGCTCGAACACCCTTTTGAGAAGGCGATGGCGAAATTCAACGGTTAGCAGCCGATAGTTCTCCCGAAAACCGGGCATAATGGTGACATACCGGTTCTTCAGGAGGCATACGATGGCTGTGAACTACGTCTGCCGGCACTGCCGGACGCCGCTCGGATCGCTCGACCGGGACGATCTGAGCGAGGCGGCGCTGGGCTTTCATTTCTTGACCCCCGAAGAACGGGGCGATATAATAGCGTATGACGCGGCGGGCAATGTAACCGTCAGAGTGATCTGCGATTACTGCCGCGAAGCGCTGGAGGCGAATCCGGAGCTGCTGCTGATCGAGAGCCCGCTGCAATAGCGGGGGCGCGTTCCCCGAATCGAGCTTAAGCAGGAGGGCGGATGATCGCCGGCGCTACCGGTCAGCGGTTGTCCTCCCTTGAGACAGCCTCGGCGAAATGCGCCGAGGCTCTTTTCCTGTTGGACGAACCCGGAATTTGTAAGCGTACCCGGTTCATATGGAAAGCAGGTGCACAAGTTGGAAAGACTGATCGAGGCTTTCGCTGCCGATCCCGATGTCCGATTGATCATGGACGGCATCGGCAGCGGCATGCGCGAACAGATGATATCCGGCCTGGCGGGCTCGTCCCGGCAGGTTATGCTTGCTGCGATCCGGCGCGGGCTGAAGCGCCCGATGCTGATCGTCACGCACAATATGTTTGCGGCCCAGAAGGCCGCGGAAGATCTGCAGGAATGTCTGTCCGGGGACGAGGTGCTGCTCTACCCGGCGAACGAGCTCGTCGCCGCGGAAGCGGCCATCTCGAGTCCGGAGACGATGGCGCAGCGGATGGACGTGCTCATCCGGCTGACCCAGGGATTCCGCGGTATTGTTGTCGTGCCGTACAGCGGCCTGCGGCGCTTCCAGCCGGCCCGCAGCTATCTCTCGGAGGCCCGCATTCCGCTTGCGGTCGGCGAGGAGCTGCCGATGGAGGCTTTCTTGCGCCGCATGGTCGAGCTCGGCTACGAGCGGACGGACCGCGTCGAGCGCAAGGGCGAGATGAGCGTCCGCGGCGGCATCGTCGACTTCTACCCGCTGACGAGCGAGACGGCCATCCGTGTCGAATGGTTCGATGACGAGATCGATTCGATCCGCACCTTCGATCCGTCCGACCAGCGGTCGATCGACAAGATGCAGTCGTACGTCGTCACGCCCTGCCGGGAGATCGTCGCCGACGGGCAGCGCATGAAGAACGCGGCGCAGCATGCGTTCGAGCTGCTCGAGGCGCAGCTTCAGAAGATGACCGACAGGCAGGCGAAGTCGCGGCTTGAGGAAGCGATCGGCGAGGAGATCGAGAAGCTGCGGCAGCACGTCTATTTTCCCGAGATTTACAAATATATCGCCCTGCTCTTCCCGGAGCGGGAGACGCTTCATGATTACATGCCGCAGGACACGATTCTCGTGCTTGACGAGCCGACGCGGCTGATCGAGACGTCGAAGCAGCTGGAGCGGGACGAGGCGGAATGGACGACGGCGCTCCTGTCGAACGGCAAGACGTTGCCGGGCTTCGCCACCGGCGTGGAGGCGGAAGCCGCGCTGTTCAGGCAGCCGTTCCAGACGCTCTATCTGCAGCTGTTCCTGCGGCAGGTGCCGCACACGCAGCCGCAGAACATCGTCAACATCGTCACCCGTGCGATGCAGAATTTCCACGGCCAGATGAACGTGCTGAAGGCGGAGACGGAGCGCTGGCGCAAGGCGGGCTCGACGATCATGATGCTCGCGGGCAGCGCCGAGCGGATGGCGCGGATGGAGCGGGTGCTGCGCGACTACGGCATCGAGCCGCCGATGCTCATCCAGGGGAACCTGCAGAGCGGGTTCGAGCTGCCTTCCGTGCGGCTGGTCGTCATCACCGAAGGCGAGATGTTCTCGCAGAAGCAGCGGAAGGCGCGGCGGGTCGAGCGGAAGATCGACAATGCCGAGCGGATCAAGAGCTACACCGAGCTGAAAGTCGGCGACTACGTCGTTCACCAGAACCACGGCATCGGCAAATATATCGGCATCGGCACGCTCGAGATCGGCGGCGTGCACAAGGACTACCTTCACATTCTGTATGCGGACGGCGACAAGCTGTCCGTGCCGATCGACCAGATCGACCTGATCCAGAAATATGTCGGCAGCGAGGACAAGGAGCCGAAGATTTACAAGCTGGGCGGCAGCGAATGGAACCGCGTGAAGAACAAGGTCCGTTCGTCCGTCCAGGACATTGCGGAAGATCTGGTGCGGCTGTATGCCGAGCGCCAGTCGACGCCGGGGCATGCGTTCCAGAAGGATACGCCGTACCAGCAGGAGTTCGAGGCGATGTTCCCTTACGAGGAGACGCCCGACCAATTGCGCGCCATCGAGGAGATCAAGCGCGACATGGAATCGCCGCGGCCGATGGACCGGCTGCTCTGCGGCGATGTCGGCTACGGCAAGACGGAGGTGGCGATCCGCGCCGCGTTCAAGGCCGCCATCGAAGGCAAGCAGGTAGCGGTGCTCGTGCCGACGACGATTCTTGCCCAGCAGCACTACGAGACGTTCCGCGAGCGGTTCGCGGGCTATCCGTTCAACGTGCAGGTGCTGAGCCGTTTCCGCTCGCGCAAGGATCAGACGGAGACGATCAAGGGTCTCAAGGCCGGAACGGTCGACATCGTCATCGGCACGCACCGGCTGCTCTCGAAGGACGTCGTTTTCAAGGATCTCGGGCTTCTGATTGTCGACGAGGAGCAGCGCTTCGGTGTCACCCACAAGGAGAAACTGAAACGGCTGAAGACGAACGTCGACGTGCTGACGCTCACCGCGACGCCGATTCCGCGGACGCTCCACATGTCGATGCTCGGCGTGCGCGATCTGTCGCTGATCGAGACGCCGCCCGAGAACCGTTTTCCCGTGCAGACCTATGTCGTCGAATACAGCCCGTCGCTCGTGCGGGAAGCGATCGAGCGCGAACTTGCGCGGGGCGGGCAGGTTTACTACCTGTACAATCGCGTGCAGGGCATCTACCAGATGGCCGAGCAGATCTCGGCGCTCGTGCCGGACGCCCGCGTCGCCGTCGGCCACGGCCAGATGTCCGAACAGGAACTCGAGAAGACGATCCTCGATTTCCTCGACGGCGAGTTCGACGTGCTTGTGAGCACCAGCATCATCGAGACGGGCGTCGACATTCCGAACGTGAACACGCTCATCGTCCATGACGCCGACAAGATGGGGCTGTCGCAGCTTTATCAGCTGCGCGGACGGGTCGGCCGCTCGAACCGGATCGCCTACGCCTATTTCACGTACCGGCGCGACAAGGTGCTGAACGAGGCGGCCGAGAAACGGCTGCAATCGATCCGCGAATTCACCGAGCTCGGCTCCGGGTTCAAGATCGCGATGCGGGACCTCGCGATCCGCGGCGCCGGCAACCTGCTCGGCGCGGAACAGCACGGCTTTATCGCCTCCGTCGGGTTCGACATGTATTCGCAGATGCTCGCGGAAGAAATCGCGAAGCGCAAGGCGTCGCTGCTCGGACAGCCGGAGCCGGAAGTCCGGGAAGTGAATACGGCGATCGACCTCGCGATGGACGCGTATCTGCCGTCGGAATACATTTACGACAGCATGCAGAAGATCGAGATCTACAAGAAAGTCGCGGTCATCCGGGAACCGGAGGAGACCGACGACCTGCGCGAAGAACTGGTCGACCGGTTCGGCGACCCGCCGGAAGCGGTCGAGAATCTGCTCGCGGTCGCCCGGCTGAAGGCGTACGGGCGCAGATGCGGCATTGAACAGATCACGCAGCGCGGCGACGATTTGATCCTGAAATTCGCGCCGGCCGAAGCGGAGCGCATGGACAAGAAGCAGATCGACAGACTCTGCTTCAAGTTCGAAAACCGGTTCAGCCGGCAGACGGCGCAGCAAGGGTCGCAGCCGACCATCCTGATGCGCGGCCAGGGACTCGCGGACGGCGCCAAATTGGCGATGCTGGAGCAATTTCTGTTACAATATGAAGAAGCGCTCAAACCGAAAGGAGAACTACAAGATGTGGCTCAATAGACGGAACGCGATCAGGCGTCTTGCCGCGCTTGCCCTGACTTGCGCGCTCGCGGGAACGCTGGCCGCCTGCGGCGGCAAGGATGACGGCGGCGTGCCCGGCGAGGGCAAGGGCGATCCGGTCGCGACCTACCAGGGCAAGACCGTAACGGATACCGAATTCAACAAGTATCTCTCGCTGCTCGAACTGACGTCGCCGATGGAGGCGATGTATATCGAGTACATTCCGGGATACAAAGAGCAGGTTCTCGAGCGGTACATCATCTACAAGGAATACGCCGCCAAGGCGACCTCCGACGATGTGAAGCAGGCCGAAGAGTCCGCCGCGACGTTCCGGGGACAGCTTGACGAGGTGCTCAAGGACGAGGCGCAGAAGGAAAGCATTAAACAAATTCTAGACAAGTCGGGCCTGACGAGCAAAGAAGCCGAACGGCTGCTGAAGATGCTCATTTCGGGCGAATTGGCCATCGACAAGAAATTTCAGGAGATCAAGAATGCCGTAACGGAAGACGAGATCCGGGCGGAATTCGACAAGGCTCCGTCTGACTACAACATCGTCACCGTGCGCCACATTCTGGTCGCGACCACCGATTCGGCGACGGGCGAAGAGAAACGGACGGAGGAAGAAGCGCTCGCGCGCGCGAAGGAAGCGCGGGCGAAGCTGATCGCGGGCGGCAGCTGGGATGAGCTGGCGAAGGAATATTCCGACGATCCGGGTTCGAAGGACAACGGCGGACTGTACGCGGACGCGAAGGCGGGCGACTGGGTCGAAGAGTTCAAGCAGGCGGCCAACACCCAGCCGATCGGCGTCATCGGCGAGCCGGTGCTCACGAGCTACGGATACCATGTCATCAAGGTCGAGAAGCGTGAAGAAATGACGTTCGACAAGCTGCCCCAGGACAAGAAGGACGCGATCCGCGAGTCGCTCGCAAGTCCGAAGCTGAATGAACAGATGCAGAAGGAAATCGAAGCGCTCGGGATCGAGATCAGCCTGCCGCAGGAAGAGACGCCGGCCGAAGACGGAAGCGGCGAAGAGCCGCAAGGCGAAGCGGGCGGCGATGGCGAAGCCTCGCAAGATGATGCAGGCGGCGACGCCGGGGGCGAAACGGCGCAGTAAGGCGCGCAAAGCGGACAAGCAGACTATGAAAATAACAAAAAGGTATCGTCAGGGCTCCGTGAAATGCGGAGTCCGTTTTTTTATGCAGCTTGCCCAGTGATCTTTTTTACTTTTTTCGCCCGGATTTTGGTGTAAGATGGATGCTGCCCTTTTGCGGAACCGGTGCGGTTCGGCCTGGAGGAACGGGAAATGAACGAAACAGGGGAGGTATTGATGATGAACGTGTTGGAAGCCATCGAAACGCGGCGGGAAATCACGTCGTTCAGGCAGAGATAAGCGGGGAGATCCCGATGAATCTGCAGCATTTGAAATACATCGTCGAGGCGGCCAAGGCGGGCTCCATCTCGCTGGCCGCCGAAAACCTGTTCATGAACCAGCCGAACCTGAGCAAGGCGATCCGGGAAGTCGAAGCGGAAGTCGGCACGGACATTTTCCGGCGGACGCCGCGGGGCATCGTGCCGACGGAGCAGGGGGAAGCCGTCATCGAATACGCCCGGCGGATCATCCGGGAAGTCGAGGAAATGAAATCTTTCTGCCGCGAGGACCGGCGCAACAAGATTTCCTTCAGCCTGCGCGCGCCGCGGTCGGGCTACATTTCCCAGGCGTTCGCGCGGTTTGTCGTCCGCCTCGACAAGACGAAGGAGCTGGACATTCAGTTCCGCGAATCGAGTTCCCTCAACACGATCAAGCGGGTGGAGGAAGGCGGCTACAACCTGGGCATCGTCCGCTGCCTGAAAAGCCAGGAACGCTATCTCCAGCAACTGCTCGGCCGCCGGCTGAAGCGTGAACTGGTGTGGGAGTTCGAGGGCCGCGTGCTGATATCGCGCACCAATCCGCTGGCGTCGAAGGATACGGTCACCGCGGGGGAACTGGAAGCCGGCACGGAAATTTTGTACGGCGACCTGAGGGCGGCTTCCCTTGCCCGGGAAGACCGCCGGCCGGAGGAAGAGCGGATCGTGATCAGCAAGCGGCGGGTGTTTGTCTCCGAGCGGGGCAGCCAGATCGATTTGCTGCACCAGGACCCGTCCAGCTACATGTGGTTTTCGCCCATGCCGGACGATCTGCTGAGAAGGTACGGGCTCGTGCAGATCCGCTGCAAAGCGTCTTCCCCCGTCTTCCGCGATGTGCTCATTTACCGGGAGGACCGGAAACTGTCGGAAGCCGATCGCCTCTTTCTTGAGGAGCTGTATCGGGTGCGGGACGATCTCGACCGCCGCATGCGGGACCGGACGCGAACGCCGGGTTGAGGCGGCTCCGGTCCGCAACGCCGCCCATGGCGGCTTCGACGGAACCGGAGACGCCCCGTTCCGCTGCGGCTGCGCGGTCACTCACCTCCTTCCCGGCGGACGATTCCGGCGCAGGCGTCTTTTGCCGGTCTGCCGGCGGCCGCGCGTTCGGCCGCGCCGGCCGCATGCCCTCCGGCTGCCCGGTTTGCCGCACCTTCATGCGTGCCGTAGTAGGCGTTCAGGTACAGCTGTTTCAGTTCGGCGAAGAGGGGGTAGCGCGGGTTCGTGCCCGTGCATTGGTCGTCGAAGGCCTGCTCGGCCAGGTCGTCCAGCTTTTCCAGGAATTCTTCCTCGTCGATGCCGTAGTCGCGGATCGTTTTCTTGATGCCGAGTTTTTCCTTCAGCTCCTCGATTTTGCGGATCAGGCTTTCCAGCTTCTCTTCGTCGGTGGCGCCCGGCAGGTTCAAAAATTCCGCGATTTCGGCGTAGCGCCTGAGCGTGCGCGGATGGTCGTATTGCGGGAACGTCCCCATCTTGGTTGGCGCCTCGGCGGCGTTGTAGCGCATCACTTCGGTGATGAGGAGCGCGTTCGCAATGCCGTGGGGCAGACGGAACGCCGCGCCGAGCTTGTGGGCCAGCGAATGGCAGATGCCGAGGAAGGCGTTGGCGAACGCCATGCCGGCGATGGTGGCGGCGTCGGCCATTTTCTCCCGGGCGGCCGGATCGCCGGCGCCCTTCTCGTACGCGCGGGGCAGGTAGTCGAAGATCAGCTTGATCGCCCTGAGCGCCAGGCCGTCGGTGTAGTCGGTCGCCATCATGGAGACGTACGCCTCCAGCGAGTGGGTGAGGGCGTCGATGCCGGAAGCGGTTGTCAGGCCTTTCGGCATGTGCATCATCAGGTCCGCGTCGACGATGGCCATGTGGGGCATCAGCTCGTAGTCCGCCAGCGGATATTTGATGCCCGTCTTCTCGTCGGTGATGACGGCAAACGGCGTCACTTCAGAACCGGTGCCCGCCGTCGTCGGAACGGCGACGAATGCGGCTTTCCGGCCCATCGGCGGAAACCGGTACACCCGCTTGCGGATGTCCATGAACCGCATCGCCATGTCCATGAAGTCGGCGTCCGGATGATCGTACAGCACCCACATGATTTTCGCCGCGTCCATCGGCGAACCGCCGCCGACGGCGATGATGACGTCCGGTTCGAAGGCGGCCATTTGTCTTGCGCCTTCCTGCGCGCAGGCCAGTGTCGGGTCGGGCTCGACCTCGAAGAAGGTGGCGTGGGCGATGCCGAGTTCATCCAGTTTGTCGGTGACCGGTTTCGTCAGACCGTTTTTGTAAAGGAAATGGTCGGTGACGATGAACGCCCGCTTTTTCCCCATGACGGTCTTCAGTTCGTCAAGGGCGACGGGAAGACATCCCCGTTTGATGTACACTTTCTGCGGCGCCCGGAACCAGAGCATGTTTTCTCTCCTTTCGGCGACGGTTTTGATGTTGAGCAGATGCTTGACCCCGACGTTCTCGCTGACGGAGTTGCCGCCCCAGGAACCGCAGCCGAGGGTGAGGGAGGGCGCCAGCCTGAAGTTGTACAGGTCTCCGATGCCGCCCTGGGACGACGGCGTGTTGACCAGGATGCGGCACGTCTTCATGCGGGCGGTGAAGGCGTCCAGTTTGTCCCGCGCGCCGACCGGGTCGAGATAGATCGCCGCGGTGTGGCCCATGCCGCCGTCGGCGACAAGCCGCTCCGCTTTGTCCAGGGCGTCGGCGAAATCCTTCGCGCGGTACATGGCGAGGACGGGCGACAGTTTCTCTCGGGCGAACTCCTCGGACGGATCGGTGCGCTCCACTTCGCCGATCAGGATTTTGGCCGCTTCCGGCGCCTTCACGCCGGCTATTTCGGCGATCCGGTGCGCCGGCTGTCCGACGATTCCGGCGTTGAGGACGCCGTTGATGAAGAGTGTTTTGCGCACCTTCTCCGTTTCGTCCGGATCCAGGAAGCAGCAGCCGCGGTCGGCAAATTCTTTTTTCACCCTGTCATAAATGCCGTCCAGCACGATGACCGCCTGCTCCGAAGCGCAAATCATGCCGTTGTCGAACGTTTTGGAATGGATGATGGAGTTCACGGCGAGCCTGATGTCGGCGCTGTCGTCGATGACGGCCGGCGTGTTGCCCGCGCCGACGCCGACGGCGGGCTTGCCGCTGGAATAGGCCGCCTTCACCATGCCCGGGCCGCCGGTGGCAAGGATGAGATCCGCTTCCTTCATGAGCAGGTTGGTCAGTTCCAGCGAAGGGGCGTCGATCCAGTCGATGATGCCTTCCGGGGCGCCCGCTTCCACCGCCGCGTCCAGCACGATTTTCGCGGCCGCGATGGTGCAGTTTTTCGCCCGGGGGTGCGGGCTGACGAGGATGCCGTTGCGCGTCTTCAGCGCCAACAGGCATTTGAAGATGGCCGTCGACGTCGGGTTGGTCGTCGGGATGACCGCGGCGACGATGCCGACGGGCTCGGCGATCTTTTTGATGCCGTAGGCGGGATCTTCCTCCAGGACGCCGCACGTTTTCACGTCGCGGTAGGCGTTGTAGATGTATTCGGAGGCGTAATGGTTCTTGATGACTTTGTCTTCGACGACGCCCATTCCCGTCTCATCCGCGGCCATTTTCGCCAGCGGGATGCGCGCCTTGTTGGCCGCGGTGGCGGCGGCGAGGAAGATGTGGTCCACCTGCTCCTGCGTGTAGGAGGCAAAAAGGGCCTGCGCCTTTCTCAGCCGGCCAAGCGCCCGTTCCAGCTTTTCCGCGCTGTCGACGGGTTCCCGGTGCAAAACGGTTTCCGCCATGGTTCTCTCCTCCTTTTTTTTCAGGGGAATTTTTTTGTGTGGTAACTTTGTGAAAAATGTAACATACTTTTCCGGACCCGCAGTAGATGCAAAAAAGGCATATCGATATATGCGGATCGACATGCCTGACGAATAATTCGAACTATTCGTTCATTTTATGTGAGTTCATGATCTGGCTGCCGCGGGTGTCTGAAGCGCCGTGGGAGGGGGAGCCATGCACCGACCGCTCCCATTCGATATATGCTGTAGCAGACCAGGCGACACAGGGAAAGGAGCGCGGACCATGAAGCAGCAGACGCCGGCGGAACAATGGGATGCCTTTGAGAAAGCGATGCTGGAGGCGTTCCCGTTTCTGCCCAAAGACTTCACCCGCGCCGGCATCGTCGACTCCTCCTGGCTTTCGGACGTCGTGCAGAACTCGATCAACCGTTTTATCGATCAGGAGATGAAATCGAAGTTTCCGAATTCCGTTTTCGGCAGCGCGCTGAACTACGATACGTTCGAGACGCATCGCAGCGTCATCGTGCGCCTGCGGCTGCCGGAGGATCTCAATCCCCGCGAGCTGGAGATGTCGATCAGCTGCCACAAGGTGCGGATCAAGCTGCCGTCCGGGGCGAAGCAGGAAATTCCGCTGCCGAAAGCCGTAAGCCCGAGGAAGGCCCGGACGACGTTCAAGGGCGGCATTCTGGAGCTTCGCCTGCCCAAGACCAGGGAGCCGTTCTATCCGCTCTATGTGGGCGGGTAAAGACGGCGCGCAGAAGGGAAAGCGGCCGGCCGGGCTTCAATCCCGGCCGGCCGCTTGCGTCTCCGCTTCCTCCTTTAGTAGAGGAAAGGCCGGGAGACGATGACCAACAGAATGAACAGGACCAGAATGACGCCGGTCGACGTGTACCAGAAACCCTTGCCCGCGTAGCTCATCGGATGACCTCCTTCCTGATGAACTGCACTACTAACGTATGCGGTCCGTGGCCTAATGTATTGTGCGGATGTCCCGGTAACAACCGTTCCGCGTCATCTTTCATACCCGACGATCAACTCGCCGCCGAACGGCTCCAGGATGGAGCGGCAAACCGCGATCAGCGGCGCGGGATCGTCATGCGCGTTCAGCGCTTCCAGGGCGCTGCTCAGCTTCGCGGCATACTCGGGAGAGAATTCGCGCAGACACCGGTACAGATGCTTGCCTTCGCCGATCCACCGGCGCCCCGTCCGGAGCAGAAATTCGGCGGCGAGCAGCACGAGGCGGCTCGCGATGAACCGCCGCTCGTCCCGGCAGCGGGACCGCAGCAGGTCGGCCGCCGTTTCCGAGAGGCGGTTCCGCGCGTCGTCGATCTCATCGGGAGACCAGGGCAACGGCCCGAACGCGAGATCGGCGCGCGCTTCCTCCACGATCTGCAGCCCCCGCTCGGTGCGGCGGATCACCGTCCCTTCGGCGATCATGCGCTGCAGGGACGGATTGGCTTCCTGCATGCCCGCGTCGAAGATTTCCCGGTAGTCCGAATCGGTCAGAATGAAGCAGTCGACGATCCAGCCGCGGAAGCGGACGACTCTGCGGAACAGTTCGCTTTCTCCTCGCTCCACGACGACGATGTCGAGGTCGGAATCCGGGCCGTGCGTCCGGCGCGCCGCGCTCCCGCCGAGAACGGCAAGCAGGCAGCCGGGATGCGCGGCGGCAACATACTGTGCAGCGGCTTCAAACGGAGACGGGCGCATGGTTGATCTCCTCCCGGGGCTTACCACTTGGTGAAAAACGGATGAAGCAGCCAGCTCATGTCGTCCAGATGGTTCTTGTACAGCACCTTGTTCTCCGTGTAGGGGGAATGGATGAGCCCGGCTTTCTTGAAGGTCGTCTCCGAGCCGCATTTCGAGCAGAACGCGTCCCGGGGGCCGCAGATATGTCCGCACGGATCGTTCAGCAGATCACCCGGGTCGGTGCAGCGGTTCACGACCGGCGCGCCGCACCTGGTGCAATAATGGCTTCCCTCCTCGAAAACGGCCCCGCACCGGAGGCAGGTTTTGTTATCCGCCATCCGTCCCGGCCCCGCTTTCGTTCGTCAGGTTCTCCAGCGAGACGGCCTCTCCGCCGTTCACGATCTTATCCAGCGACTTGGAATCGGTAAGCGCCGTAAGGCCGACGTGCAGCGTTCCGGACAGCTCGCTGACGACCAGTTCCTGCACTTTGTAATTGATCGCTTCGATGCGGATCGGCCTCACCTGGCCGGCCTCCGTCTTCAGCGCACGGAGCTCGTCCTCGGCCTGCCGGAGCCGGTCTTCCAGCTCCCGGAGCTGGTTCTCCAGCAGCCGCACGCACGCTTCCAGCGTTCGAATTTGATCCTCTGAGTTCGTGTTCATGGCGTATGGACGCTCCTTTGCATCGGTTCATGCTGCAGCCCGCCGGGTTCGGCGGTTCCTTCCGCGCCGGTGCCGCCGCCCGCGTCCTCCGGACCGGGTTGCACCGTGACCGTCGAGCGGTTGTTGCACAGAATCGTCTTCCCCACGTTGAGGGAGCCGACGTTCGTGATGACGTTGATCTTGATGATGCCGATATTGATTTGCATGCCGCGCACCGCCCGTCAAGTGTTGACCTGGTCCTGCAGATCGGGATCGGTTACATTGCTCAGAATGCGGTTCAAGCTCAGGCTGCCGTCTCCGATCAGCACGGTGCTGCCGTTGAATTTCTGGTCGACGGTCATTTGTCTGTGCAGCGTGTTGCCGAAATTGATCGAACCGTTGTGGGACACGCTTGTGATTTTCAGATTGAAAATGTTGTTAACGGTGGGCATTTATCACCCCTCCAGTCATTTCATCATATGGCCCGGAGGCGCGAACGTTACCGCTCTTTCCTGTTGCCGGCTTGAGACGCGGTCTCGGACGGACCCTCTTTTAACATTACATTATTGAGTAATATAATCTAACATAAAGATTGATTAAAAGTGGTTATGGCGATAATATGTTATATATATTGACATGGAAAAATGGTGTAACTATAATTGTATTTACGAACGTTGACCGGATGAAGAGAAATAACGTTCGGAAATATGACATATCGGGGAGTGGGAAGATGAAAAATCGGAGGAAAAAATGGCTTTCGGCGATGATGCTGGTGCTTGCCTTCGCGCTGGTGCTTGCAGGCTGCGGCGGAGGCGGCGGAAACGCGGGATCCGGAGGAAGCCCGGCGTCCGGTTCCGGCGGCGGTTCTTCGAACGAATCGGCCGGGGGTGACGAAACTTCCGGCGATAGCGGAGACGCCGGCGAAGGCGAGATCAAGGTCGGCATCCTGCATTCGCTCAGCGGCACGATGGCGATCAGCGAAGTGTCCGTCAAGGACGCGGAACTGCTCGCGATCGAAGAGATCAACGCGAAGGGCGGCGTTCTCGGCAAGAAGATCGTGCCGATCATTGAAGACGGCGCGTCCGACTGGCCGACGTTCGCCGAGAAAGCGCGCAAGCTGATCTCGGAAGACAAGGTCGCGACGGTGTTCGGCGGCTGGACTTCGGCAAGCCGCAAGGCGATGCTGCCGGTATTCGAAGAGCTGAACGGTCTGCTCTGGTACCCCGTGCAATACGAGGGACTGGAAGCTTCGCCGAACATCTTCTACACCGGCGCGACGACGAACCAGCAAATCGTGCCGTCGGTCACGTGGCTGCTCGAGAACCGCGGCAAGAAGTTCTTCCTGCTCGGCTCCGATTACGTGTTCCCGCGCACGGCGAACAAGATCATCAAGGCGCAGCTTCAGGCCGAAGGGGGCGAAGTCGTCGGCGAAGAATATACGCCGCTCGGCCATACCGACTACAGCACGATCATCAGCAAAATCAAGCAGGCCAACCCCGACGTCGTCTACAACACGCTGAACGGCGACAGCAACGTGGCGTTTTTCAAGCAGCTGAAGGATGCCGGCATTACGGCGCAGGATCTGACGACGCTGTCCGTATCGATCGCCGAGGAAGAGATCCGCGGCATCGGCGCCGACGTGCTGGAAGGGCATCTCGCGGCATGGAACTACTATCAGACGACGGATACGCCGGAGAACAAGGCGTTCGTCGAAGCTTACAAGGCGAAGTACGGTCAAGACCGCGTCACCGCCGACCCGATCGAAGCGGGCTACATCGCGGTGTACCTGTGGGCCGCCGCCGTCGAGAAGGCCGGCACGACGGACGTCGACGCCGTCCGGGAAGCGGCGAAGGGCATCGAGTGGAGCGCGCCGGAAGGCAAAGTGACGATCGACGGCGACAACCAGCACATCTACAAGACGGTCCGCATCGGCGAAGTGCAGGCGGACGGCATGTTCAAGGAACTGTGGGCGACGGACGGACCCGTGAAACCCGATCCGTACCTGACCGGATACGAATGGGCGGCCGGTCTGGCCGAAGAATGATCGCGGGATGCAGCCCGGAAGGGGGCGTCCGGTTTTCCCGGACGCTTCCTTTTCCCGACAGCCGGATTCCTGACAGCCGGAGGGGATAACCATGGAAGTGATGCTGCTTCAATTGTTTAACGGCATCAGCGTCAGCTCGATCCTGCTGCTCATCGCGCTCGGACTTGCGGTCACCTTCGGACTGATGAACGTCATCAACATGGCGCATGGCGAGATGATCATGATCGGCGCGTACGCGGCGTTTGTCACGCAGAACATCTTCCGTGCGGCGCTGCCCGGCGAGATGTTCGACTGGTACTTCGCGCTGGCCATCCCGGTCAGCTTTCTTGTTTGCTTCCTGTTCGGACTGCTCCTGGAGTCGTCGCTGATCCGCTTTCTCTACGGCCGCCCGCTGGACAGCCTGCTGGCGACCTGGGGAGTGGGTCTCGCGCTGCAGCAAGTTGCCCGCTCGATCTTTGGCGCCCCGAACGTTGCGGTGACGAGTCCAGGCTGGCTGAACGGCGGATGGACGATAATGGAAGGCGTCGTGCTGCCGTACAAGCGGCTGTTCATCGTCGCGCTGGTCGCCGTCGTGCTGCTCCTCATGTACGTTTACATCTACCGCACGGCGGAAGGACGGCGGATGCGGGCGGTCATGCAGAACCGCGACATGGCGGCCTGCCTCGGCATCTCGACCCGGCGCGTCGACGCGCTCACCTTCGCGGTCGGTTCCGGCATCGCCGGCATCGCCGGATGCGCGCTCACGCTGATCGGCCCGATCGGTCCGTCGATCGGCACCTACTATATCGTCGACGCGTTCATGGTCGTCGTGCTCGGCGGCGTCGGCAAGCTGATCGGCACCGTGCTCGGCGCGCTCGGCATCGGCATGGCGAACACGCTGTTCGAATTCTGGACGACCGCATCGCTCGGCAAGGTGCTGGTATTCCTGGCAGTGGTGTTGTTCCTGCAATGGAAACCCCGGGGGATCATCGCCGTGCGGACGCGTTCGCTCGATTCCTGATGCGGCACAAAAAACGGAAACGAGAGGTGAAGCGTCATGCCTTTTGCCTATTGGACGCCCCGGCGCATCTGGCTGCTCGTCGGATACGCGGCGGCCGTGTCCGCGCTGCTGTGCGCGCCGCTCTATTTGAATGACTTCCGCCTGAATCTGCTGGCGAAGTTTCTTGCGCTCGCCGTCGCGGCGCTCGGCCTCGACCTGATCTGGGGATACACCGGTATCTTAAGCCTCGGCCACGGCGTCTTCTTCGGACTCGGCGCCTACGCGATGGCGATGCATCTGAAGCTTGCGGCGTCCGGCGGCAAACTGCCGGATTTCATGAGCTGGAGCGGGCTGACGAAGCTGCCGTGGTTCTGGCGGCCGTTCGAATCACCGGCCTTCGCGATGCTGGCCGGGGTGCTGCTGCCGGTCGCGCTGGCCCTGCTGCTCGGCTGGTTCACGTTCCGCAATCGGATCAAGGGCGTCTATTTCACGATTCTGACGCAGGCGCTGGTCATCATCACGACGACGCTGTTCGTCGGTCAGCAGGCATATACGGGCGGGACGAACGGCATTACCGGGTACAGCACGCTGTTCGGATTCAAACTGGCCGATCCGCAGACGAAGGTGTGGCTGTACTTGCTGACGGCTGTCGTGCTCTTTGCCGCGTTCGCCCTCTGCCGGTATTTGACGGGGAGCCGGTTCGGGCGCGTGCTGCGGGCGATCCGGGACGGGGAGAACCGGGCAAGGTTCATCGGCTACAACCCGGCCCTGTACCAGATGACCGCGTTCTGCGTTTCCGCCGGATTGGCGGGGCTGGCGGGCATGCTGTTCGTGCTGCATGTCGGCATCATATCCCCGTCGATGATGGGCATCGTGCCGTCCATCGAGATGGTGCTGTGGGTGGCGATCGGCGGCCGCGGCACGCTGATCGGCGCGGTGCTCGGCGCCGTCCTGATGAACGGGGCGAAGAGCGTGCTCAGCGAAACGTACCCCGAACTGTGGACGCTGCTGATCGGCCTGCTGTTCGTCGCGGTTGTCGTATTCATGCCGCGCGGGCTGGCCGGCATTGCCGGTTTGCCGGCGGCGCTGCGAAGAAGGAGGGAGAGAACCGATGAGAGCGATGGAGTTGGAACCGGGAACGGACTTGGAAATGCGGCCGGCGCAGAAGCCGGGGGCGCGGAAGGTGTCCGACATTCTGCGGTGTGAGGCGGTCGTCGTCGATTTCGACGGATTCAAGGCGCTGCAGGGGATGAACCTGACGCTCCGGCAGGGCGAACTGCGCTTCCTGATCGGGCCGAACGGCGCGGGCAAGACGACCTTGCTTGACGTCATCTGCGGCAAGGTGAAGCCGGCTTCCGGCCGCGTCCTGTTCCGGGGAGAGATCGATCTGACGCGGAAGCGGGAGCACCGGATCGCGGAGCTCGGCATCGGGCGGAAATTCCAGGCGCCGTCGATCTTCCCGTCGCTGACGGTGCGCGAACACCTCGAGATCGCGATGCGCCAGAACAGGAGCGTGTTCGCGACGCTGACGGCGAGGATGAGCTCGGAAGACGAGGACCGCATGGCGGCGCAGCTGAAGATGATCGGGCTGGAGGCGAAAGCCGGCCGCCTGGCCGGCAGTCTCTCCCACGGCGAGAAGCAGTGGCTGGAGATCGGCATGATGCTCATGCAGGAGCCGGATGTGCTGCTGCTCGACGAGCCGGCGGCGGGCATGACCGACCGGGAGACGGAGAAGACGGGGATCCTGCTGCGCGAGATTGCGCGCAGGCAGTCGGTCATCGTCGTCGAGCACGACATGGAGTTCGTGCGGAATTTCGCGAGCGCGGTCACCGTCATGCACGAAGGCCGGCTGCTGGCGGAAGGGTCCGTGGACGAAGTGCAGAACGACGAGCGCGTGATGGAAGTTTACCTCGGACGGAGGCGGGATGCCGATGCTGACCGTTCGACAGCTTGAGACGGGTTACGGCGGCACCGTCATCCTGCGCGGTGTGTCACTGGATGTGAAGCCGGGGCAGGTCGTCTGCCTGCTCGGCCGCAACGGCGTCGGCAAGACGACGCTCATGCGGGGCATCATGGGCGTGCTGAAGGCGCGCAAGGGCAGCATCCGGTTCAAGGACGAGGAGCTCGCCGGCCGCCCGCCGGGCGTCCGCGCCCGGCGCGGCATCGGCTACGTGCCGCAGGGGCGGGAAATCTTCCCCTTGCTCTCGGTGTACGACAATCTGCTGCTCGGTCTGGAGGCCGCCGGCGGACGGCTCAAGACGATTCCGGAGGAAGCGTTCGCGCGCTTCCCGGCGCTGCCCTCGCTCTACGGGCGGCGCGGCGGCGACCTGAGCGGCGGCCAGCAGCAGCAGCTCGCCTTCGCGCGGGCGCTTGCGCCGCAGCCGGATCTGCTGCTGCTCGATGAGCCGTGCGAAGGGATCCAGCCGTCGATCGTCGAGGAGATCCGCGCCGTCATCCGCGACATCAAGCGCGAAGGCCGGATGGCGATTCTGCTGGCGGAGCAGGACCTCGAGTTCGTGCGCAGCGTCGGCGACTACTTCTACATGATGGATCGGGGCATGATCGTCTGGCAGGGCGAAGCGGCGGAGTTGACCGAGGATGTCGTGCAGCGGCATTTGGCGGTATAAAGGCAATTTGCGCAATGAAAAACTGACAGGGAGGAATCCATCATGCATATACCGGACGGATATTTGAGCATGGAAGTGTGGACGGCAACGACGGTTGCCGGAGCGGCGGCCGCGGGCTATGCGCTGCGCAGGACCCGGACGGCGCTCGCGCAGCCGCAGGTGCCGGCAGCCGCCCTTGCCGGGGCGTTCATCTTCGCGGCGCAGATGCTGAACTTCCCGATTGCCGGCGGGACATCGGGGCATTTTCTCGGCAGCGCGCTTGCGGCCATTCTGTTCGGACCGTGGGCGGCCGCCGTCATCATGTCGGCCGTGCTGATTATCCAGGCGGTCCTGTTCCATGACGGGGGCATCACCGCGCTCGGGGCCAACATTCTGTGCACCGCCATCATCGGTTCGTTCGCCGGTTACGGTGTCTATCAAGCCGGCTTGAGACTGCTCAAGGGCCGGCTGCAGGCCGCCGCGTCGTTCGCCGCGGCGTGGGTGTCCATCGTCGCGGCATCCTGCGGCGTCGCGCTGCTCTTGGCGCTGTCCGGCGCCGCCCCGCTCAGCGCAGCGCTGCCGGCGATGCTCGGCTGGCATGCGCTCATCGGCATCGGCGAAGGGCTGATCACGATGGCGGCGGCAGCCTATTTGACGGAGCGTCGGACTTCCCTGGCGCCGGAAGGTGCGTTCGCATGAACGAAAGACGCCCGGAATACAAGGTAACGGGCAGCCGGCGCAAATGGGCGGTGCTGGCCGTCCTCACGCTGGCTGCGGCGGGCCTCGCTTCCCCGTGGGCTTCGGGCCGTCCCGACGGTCTGGAGCGCGTCGCCGAAGATCTCGGTTTCCTCGGGCGGGAAGCCGCCGTCCATTCGTTTTCGCCGATGCCCGGCTACGAGGTCGCCGGCATTCCGTGGGAAGCCGTCCGGACAGGTCTGGCCGGCCTCATCGGCGCCGTTGTCATGGCGGTCCTGCTGTGGACCGCGCTGCGCGCGCTGGCGAGGAGGCGGTAGGCTTGGAGGTCGGATTGGCCGACAGGCGCAGCGTGCATACCACGTTACAGCGGCTCGCGTGTCCCCTCTGACGAGGCTGTAACGTGCATACCACGTTACAACGGCTCGCGTGTCCCCTCTGACGAAGCTGTAACGTGCATACCACGTTACAGTGGTTTGCGGAGCATCTCTGCGGTTAGCCGGCCGCGCTGCTGCAGCTCGCATGCCGCATAACAGGATCACGGAACCCGGCCCCGACCGGCCGGTCAGGCGCGAACGGCCTGGCCGGCCTTTTTCGTGCCGGAACATCCGGCGGAAATCGACGGGCGGCTGCCCCGGCGCTGAACAATTGGCGAATTCAGGACGATTCGGGCAAGCGCATAAGGTTTTGGGAGCAGTTGAATACTATGGTCAGATCGCTTCTGGCTCATGGTGCCGCAAATGGCCGCGCGTCGGCCTGGCAGGCGGTGTAACATATGCCAGGGTCTCTCGTCCCGATTGTCTCCGCAGCCTTCTGTCGAATCCAAATCTATAGCGAAAGTGGGGCATCCAGACATGAAAGCAACAGGTATCGTCCGCCGGATCGATGACCTCGGCCGTGTCGTGATTCCGAAGGAAATCCGCCGCACGCTGAGAATACGCGAAGGCGACCCGCTGGAGATCTTCGTCGACCGCGACGGTGAAGTCATCCTGAAGAAATATTCCCCGATCGGGGAGCTTGGCGACTTCGCCAAGGAATATGCCGAATCGCTGTATGAGAGCACGGGACATATCGCTTTGATCTGCGACCGCGATACAATCATTGCCGTGGCCGGCGCATCGAAGAAAGAATTTCTGGACAAGCCGGTCGGCTCGCTGCTCGAGCAGAGCATGGAGAACCGCAAGCCCGTTCTCGAGCCGAACGGCGGCCGGTTCGAGCTGGTCAAGGACACGGAAGACCAGTTCAGCTCGCTGGCGGCCGCACCGATCATCGCCGGCGGCGACCCGATCGGAGCCGTCGTGCTTGTCAGCAAGGACGAAGGCGTGAAGATGGGACAGATGGAAGCGAAAATGGCGGAGACGGCCGCCGGTTTCCTGGCAAAACAGATGGAGCAATAAGCGACAAACTTTCCTGGACAACAAGCTTCCCCAAGCGGCAACCGGCGCAAGGGGGAGCTTTTATTGTGCGACCGGAGAGGCAATTCCGGCGCGGATGGGTTATAATGGTGATCGGCGGCCTGCGGGCCGCTTCGGAAGGAGGACTCACAGGCGCGATGTCACCGACCATCATCGTCGCCGGAATCGGTTCCGGCGGCGAAGACCATATTACGCTGGGCGTCTGGCGGCGGCTGCAGGAGACGCCGCGGCGCTATGTGCGGACCGCAAGCCATCCCGCGGTCCGGAAGCTCACCGAACACGGGCTGGCTTTCGAATCATTCGATCATTTCTACGAACAGTCGGATTCGTTCCCGGACGTGTACGAGCGGATCGCGGACGAGCTGATCCGGCTGGCGCAGGCGGACGGGCAGCCGCTTCTCTATGCGGTGCCGGGCCATCCGATGGTGGCCGAGCGGACGGTGCGGCTGCTCTCCGAGCGGTGCGGCGGCGCCGGCATCCGGCTTGAGATCGTCGGCGGCGAAAGCTTCCTCGACCAGGCGTTCATCCGGCTCGGCTTCGATCCGATCGAAGGATTCCAGCTGCTCGATGCGGCGGACGTGAAGCCTTCCCTGCTCCGGCCGGAGCTGCATACCGTCATCGCCCAGGTGTACGACAAGTTCACCGCGTCCGACGTCAAGCTGTCGCTGATGGAGCGCTACCCGGACGATCACCCGGTGACGGTCGGGCACGCGCTGGGCGTTCCGGGCGAGGAGCGGATCGAGACCGTGCCGCTGCACGACCTGGACCGGCTGGAGGAATACGGCAACCTGACCCTGGTCTGGCTGCCGAAGTCCGGCGATCCGATGCTGCGCAACCGGTCGTTCGACCGGCTGCATGAGATCGTTGCCATCCTCCGCAGCCCGGAAGGCTGTCCCTGGGATCGGGAGCAGACGCACCGGTCCATCCGGAAAAATTTCATCGAGGAAACCTACGAAGCGATCGAGGCGATCGACAACGACGATCCCGTCGGCATGCAGGAAGAATTCGGCGACGTGCTGCTGCAGGTGATGCTGCACAGCCAGATGGAAGCGGAGAACGGCACGTTCGACGTATACGACGTCATCCAGTCGCTGAACGAGAAGCTGCTGTTCCGGCATCCGCACGTTTTCGGCGAGACCGGCGCGGCGAACGCGCAAGAGGCGCTCGCGAGCTGGGAGCGGATGAAAGCGGAGGAGAGGCGGCGGAAAGGCCTCTCGGAGCGGTCGTCCGTGCTGGACGGCATCCCGCGCGACCTGCCCGCGCTCATGAAGGCGTACGCGCTGCAGAAGAAGGCGGCCAAAGTCGGGTTCGACTGGGCGGAGATCGGCCCGGCGCTGGACAAGGTCGGCGAGGAGCTGCGGGAGCTGCGCGAAGCGGTCGCGGCGGGGAAAGACAAGGAAGAGCAGGCGCTGGAGCTCGGCGATCTCTTGTTCGCAACCGTCAACGTTGCCCGGTTCATCGGCGCCGATCCCGAGGAAGCGCTCGCCCGGACGAACGCGAAATTCAGCCGCCGTTTCGCCTATATCGAGGAGCAGCTCAAGAAAAGCGGTAAGACTTTCGGGGAAACGAATCTCGAGGAAATGGATCGTTGGTGGGAGGAAGCGAAACGTAAGAACTAGGACTTTTCGACTTTATCCCGCGTTTTTCCCCGATAAATCGAAAAAAATCACGCGGTCCGGCAGGATTTTCCCATTCCCGGAAAGAATAGAAGATGCGGATGCATTGCAACTCCGCCGCGGAGCGGCTGACGTCTCCGTGCGGACACTATTATGACGAAGGATATCAGGAGGCTGTGAGCAGATGAACAAGACGGATCTGATCAACAACATTGCCGCGAAGAGCGGGCTGTCGAAGCGCGACGTCGAGACGGTGCTGAACGGTTTTCTGGGTGAAGTGACGGCAGCGCTGCAATCCGGGGACAAAGTTCAGCTGATCGGTTTCGGCACGTTCGAGACGCGTCAGCGCAACGGCCGCAAGGGCCGCAACCCGCAAACGGGCAAGACGATCGAGATTCCTGCATCGAAAGTCCCGGCGTTCAAAGCGGGCAACAAGCTGAAAGAAGCCGTAAAGTAATACATGAGGCTGGACAAATTCCTCAAAGTATCCCGGCTGATCAAACGGCGGACGGTGGCGAAGGACGTCTCCGAACAGGGGCGCGTCTGGATCAACGGCCGCGAGGCGAAGCCGAGCAGCACGGTCAAAGTTGGCGACGAACTGACGATCCAGTTCGGCCAGAAGACGGTGACGGTCCGGGTCGAGCGGCTCGCCGAGACGACCCGCAAGGACGATGCCGCCGGACTCTACACCTTGCTGCGTGAAGAATTCCGCCGGGAAGGCGAAGAGGAAGAGCAATAAGGCTTCACCGACAACGAAGGCCGTCTTCGGCGCCGCGGACCGCGGCGTCCGGGGGCGGTCTTTCCTTCTTGTCCGACCTGTTCTAAACCTTGTCCTTCTTCCATATCCATGGTGATAAGGGAGGAGGCCAGGCCATGATGATGGAACAGACGAAAGCGAAACGCCAGGAAATCAAAATGTTGAACCGCAAAGTGCTGGAGATCACGGGCATCCGGAACGTGGAGAGCTTCGACAGCGAGGAGTTCCTGCTCGATACCGAGCTCGGCTTCCTGACCGTGCGCGGTCAGAACCTGCACATGAAACATCTCAGCCTCGAGCAGGGGCTCGTCGCCATCGAAGGCGCGATCCATACGATCGCCTATCTCGACGGCGCGTCGGTCGACAAATCCAAAGGCTTCTTCGGGAAGTTGTTCAAGTGAGCCTGCAGGTCCAGTTTCTGACGCTCGCTTATGTGGCGCTGGCCGGCATCGGCATGGGTGCGGCCTTCGACGGCTACCGGGTCGCAGCCCGCGAGCTGAACGCCGGCCGGCTGTGGATTCCCGTGTTCGACCTCCTGTACTGGCTGCTGGCCACGCTGGTTGTTTTTCGCGTGCTGCTGGCGGTCAACGAAGGCGAGGTGCGGCTGCCCGTCTTCCTCGGCTTTTTCATCGGGCTCGCATTTTATTTCTGGCTGCTCAGCGGACCGGTCATCCGCCTGTACCGGCTGCTGGCCGCGGCCGTCCGCCGGCTCTGGCGGCTTGCCGTCGGCACCGCGGATGTGCTCGTCGTCCGGCCGCTGCGATGGCTGGTTCGGCTTTCAAATGGGTTTTTCAGACTAGTCTCTGGAGCCTCTATGTATCTGTTCCGGTTTATGGTACAATTATTAAATCCAATACTTGGATTGGTCGCCCGGCTCGCGCGGCCTGTATGGCTCCCGATCAGCAAAACGGCGGCGAGATGGGCGAAAGCGGCGGGACTTGCGCCGCTGACCGAAAGATTGGCTGCCATGATACGCAATTGGCGGAACAGGCGATCCTAGGAGGTACGGCACGTGGCGGATGCCCGAAAGCATACTCCCTCCCGAACGGGCATGAAGCGGCGTTTGCGGCTCTGGTTTTTGATCGTCGCTTCGTTCATGGGGTGGGCGGTCTATACATCCGTTCAGCAGCTTGAGGCCCGATCGGAGACGATCAAGACGCTGAAAGCGCTGCAGGACCAGGTCGCAGCAGCCGAACAGCGCGAGGCTGAACTCGAGTTCGAAATCGAGCGGCTGGGCAACCCGGAATACATCAAGGAACTTGCCCGGAAAAACGGCCTCACCATGCCCGGAGAACAGCCGATCCAGGTGACGGAAAGCGGCGACTGAGCGCCGCTGGCCGCTGTTGTTTTGCATTCGGCGTTCGGTTATAATCACGGATAGAACAGCCTTTCGCTGGAGCCTGAGTCAGCCATGCCCCAAGCGTATGGAAGTGTTCTTCTTTGATTTAATCATTTAGGGAGGCCAATCTTATTCATGGCAATTGAAGTGGGAGCCAAGTTAGAGGGCAAAGTGACGGGCATTACGCATTTCGGGGCATTCGTCGATCTGGCTGACGGTGTCACGGGGCTCGTGCACATTTCGGAAATTGCCGACCACTACGTCAAAGACGTGAATGACCACCTGAAAATCGACGACATCGTCACGGTGAAGGTGATCAACGTCGACAAGGATGGCAAGATCGGTCTGTCGATCAAGCAGGCCATCGATCGTCCGGAAGGCTATGTTCCTCCGCAGCGCGGCGACCGGCAAGGCCGGCCCGGAGACCGCAGACCGGGCGGACGCGGCGGATTCAGATCGGCTCCCGGCAAAATGTCCTTCGAGGAGAAAATGTCCCGGTTCTTGAGAGACAGCGAGGAACGCATTTCCTCCCTGAAGAAGAATACGGAAGGCAAACGCGGAGGCCGCGGATCGAGACGCGGCTGAGGCAAATTGTTGAAGATGCAGGCAGAACCGACAGGTTCTGCCTTTTTTGATGCAATAGATCCCTGTTTACAAGACACCAAAAAGTGTCGTATAGTGGATATGTCACCGAATGATGGCGCATACCATGTTTAAGCGGGTGATTTTTCCATAACCATATCAAACATTGCTACTGGAGTGGGTACCGTGAGCAAAGTTCAACAACGAGACGTCTTCGATGCGATTGCCGATCCGACGAGACGCCGGCTGATCCAGCTGCTCGCCGAAGCGGAGGATCTGCCGCTGCATGAGCTGGCCTCGCATTTTCCGATGGGCCGGACCGGCGTTTCCAAACATCTGGGCATTCTGAAAGAGGCCGGGCTTGTGAAAGACCGCAAGGTGGGCAGGGAGACCCGCTACAAGCTGGATGCGGCACCGCTGAAAGAGGTTCAGGACTGGGTCGCCTATTACAGCAACTACTGGAGCGCCAACATGATGCGGTTGGGCCAATTGCTCGAGGAGGAGGAGGACGCATGAGTTTTTCGTTAAACATGGATTTTCAGTTTGAGACGACGGTGGAGAAGCTGTGGTCCGCCTTGACCGATTCCCGCAAGCTGGCCAAATGGATCGCGGACAACGACTTCAAGCCGGTGGTCGGGCATCGATTCCAGTTCCGCCATCAGCCGAACGAGTACTGGGACGGCATCGTGGACAGCGAAGTGCTCGCCGTGGAAGCGCCGCATCGGCTGTCCTTCTCATGGGTGGTCGGCGAGGAGCGGCACACGGTGACGCTGACCCTGGACGATCTCGGGAACGGCAAGGTGCACCTGCGCCTCGAACAGACCGGTCTCTCGAACAAGGCGGCGCTGGCCGGCGCCCAATACGGCTGGAAGGCCTGGGTCGAAAAGCTGGAGCAGGTATTGGCGGAGTAAAAGCCAAAAGCGCGGCGGAGGGAAAACGGGCAGCTGTACTTTCCCGGCACGGGAGCCGCGGATGATCCATTGAGAGGAGCTGAGCGCATGGGATTTCTGCAGGACAATCTGATTCCGTTTTTCAGGCAACGGGGGATCGTCTTCAGGGAAAGCCGCAGAGAGGCGGACGATGTCGTGAGCTTCCTGTTCGACAAGCCGGATGATCTGGCCTGGAAGGCGGGGCAATACGGGCTGTTCACGATCACGCACAAGAAAATCAAAAACGCGACGAAACCGTTCAGCGTCTCGTCCGCGCCCGCCGAGAACGTCAGCTGCTTTACGTGGACAGCCACCGGCGGCATCTGTTCAAAGACGAACTGGACCGGATCGCCGACCTGTCCGCCGTCAGCATCGACTACCTGGACTCGCGCGATCAGCTGTACCGCGAGCTCGACCGGCTGGCCGACGCGTACCGCAAGGACGGCAGCATCATGATTGCGGGACCGCAATCGATGGTGAATCCGCTTGCGGCGGAGCTGAGAAACCGGAAAATTCCGAAGCGGAACATCGTCAAAGACGCGTTCTTCGGCTATTAATTCGGAGGAGACGGAAGGAAAGATCCGCTGGCGTTCGCCACATGAAGCCAGGATCGGACGGAAGCCGCGCCGCTTTCGTCCGCGGATTTTGCCGGTCCGTCGGACCTTCAAATTTCTCGTGATGCGGGCGAATGCAGGCGCGGCGGGCATTCGCCCTTTGTCGTCCGCCCTGGCGGAGGCGCGCTGCTTGTGTCGGAAAAAAAATAGCCGCCGCCTACCGAATATGACAAACTCCTGAAGGCACCCCGCCTATAATAGGAGTCACTTCTCGCGTCCGCTGCGGGCAAGTGCGGACAAGCATATTCGGATGGGTGGTGCTGTTCAAGATGGACAAGCAGAATATTGTGCCGCTTCCCGGGACCGGCAGCCGGCACGGCGGCGGCCGGTCGAAGCTCGGGTACAGATGGCGGAAGCTATCGTCATCGGCCTCGCAGCTGTTCCTGTCCCGGCGCTGGACGATGCTGATCGCCGTGGTCGGCCTGCTGCTCGGCCGCGCCGCGATATTGGACACGCTCGCGCCGTTCGCGGCCGCCTATTTCGCCGTCATTTATTTCCTGCGCCGCGATGCGGCCTTCATTGCCGCGCTGGCGCTCGTCGCCGGCAGCTGGCTGGCCGCCGCGCCCCAGGCCTGGTCGACCGCGGCCGAGCTGCTCGTGTTCTACCTGCTCGTGCGCGGGATGGAGGCTTACGAGCGCGCTGAAATATCCTATGCGCCGCTGCTCGTTTTTATATCCGCCTTGCTGGTGCAATTGTTCGGCGTCGTGCTGGACAAGGCGCTGACCGGCTACCAGCTGCTCATGGTCGGGGTGGAGGCGGGCCTGGCGTTCGTGCTCACCCTCGTCTTCATCCAGGCGGTTCCCGTCCTGATGCTGACGAAGAAGCCGGCGCTGCTGCGCAATGAAGAGATCATCTGTCTGATGATTCTGCTTGCTTCAATCATGACGGGCGCGGCCGGCTGGACGGTCTATGATCTGGAGATTACGCACATCCTGTCGCGCTACGTCCTGCTCCTGTTCGCGCTGGCCGGCGGCGCCCTGCTCGGCGCGTCGGTCGGCGTGATCGCCGGGCTCATCCTCAGCCTGGCCGACTTCGGCGCCGTCCTGCAGATGAGCCTGCTCGCGTTCGCGGGGCTGCTCGCCGGCCTGCTCCGGGAAGGCGGCAAGCCGGCCGCGGCTTTCGGCATGCTGCTCGGGACGACGATCCTGTCCGTCTATGTCGGCGGAACGGAAGGCGCGCTCACTTCGACGTGGGAATCGGCAGCCGCCGCGCTGCTGTTCCTGATGACACCGCGCGCGCTGCTGAAGACGATCGCCCGCTATGTGCCGGGCACGGCCGAGCATGCGCGGTCACAGCACGAATACGCCCGCCGGGTTCGCGACGTGACCGCGCAGCGGGTGACGCAATTCTCCGAAGTGTTCCGTCAGCTCTCGGAAAGCTTCGCCGAGACGGCCGATGTCGAACCGTTCGGCCGGCGGCAGCAGGAACGGGTCCACTTCGTCAACGCCGCGGCCGAGGCGGTCTGCGCGACCTGCTTCCGGCAGCAGCAATGCTGGGAGGGAAAGTTCCAGCAGACGTACCGGCTCATGAAAGAAATGACGGCGTCCGTCGAGCGCGAACGGCCGCAGCTGGGCGAGGAGCTGCCGGAGACGTGGACCAGGCACTGCGTCAAGCCGCATCAGGTGCTCGCCGTGCTGCGTCAGCAGGTTGAGCTGGTCGAACATGACCGGCTGTGGCGGAAGCGCATCCGGGAGTCGCGCCGCCTGGTGGCCGACCAGCTGTCGGGCGTCTCGCGGATCATGCAGGATCTGGCGCGGGAGATCCGCCGGGAAGGCCAGGAGATGCACCTGCAGGAAGAGCAGATCCGCGAGGCGGTGGAAGGACTCGGCCTGTCGATCCGCAGCGTCGAGATCATCAGCCTGGAGGAAGGCAACGTCGAGATCGAAATCGCCCATACGTTCCCGCGGGGGTTCGATGAATGCCGGAAAATGATCGCGCCGCTGCTGACCGACATCCTCGGCGAACCGATCGCGGTGAAATCGGAGCGCCTGCCGGAGCGCAGCGGGGAGCCGTCGATTGTGACGTTCGCATCGGCGAAGGCGTATGAAGTGGAGACCGGCGTGGCCGGAACGGCCAAGGGCGGCGGGCTGCTGTCGGGCGACAGCTACAGCACGGTGGAGCTGGCGAACGGCAAGTTCGCTGTGGCCGTGAGCGACGGCATGGGCGGCGGCGAGCGGGCGCGGCTGGAGAGCCGCTCGGCGCTGGACATGCTGCATCAGCTGCTGCAGTCGGGGATGGACGAGAAGCTGGCGATCCAGACGGTCAATTCGGTGCTGCTCCTCCGCTCGGCCGACGAAATGTTCGCGACGGTGGATGTGGCGCTCATCGACCGGTACACGGCGAAGACGACGTTCCTGAAGGTCGGCTCCACGCCGAGCTACATCAAGCGGGGCAACGACGTCATCCCGATCACCGCCGGCAATCTGCCGATCGGCATCCTGCAGGAGATCGACGTCGATCTCGTCCGCGTGCAGCTCTATCCCGGCGACACGCTGATCATGATGACCGACGGCGTGTACGACGCGCCGGGGCACGCGGTGAACAAGGAGATCTGGATGAAGCGCATCATTCAGGAGCTGAAGGCGGAAGATCCGCAGCAGATGGCGGAAGAGCTGCTCGACACGGTGCTGCGCAGCAGCCCGGACGAAATCCGCGACGACATGACGATCGTCGTCGCCAAGGTGCGGAGGTTCCAGCCGGAATGGGCGACGTTCCGCTGGCCGGGGCTGACAAAGCTGGAGCGTCCGAGGACGGTAAGCTGAAAAAGTCTGAAACATTTTCGCGTCATGCAAATCTCTCGCCGAAGTTTACCTCTCTTCCATATCGGGCATGCTGTTAACAGAATCGATAGATTCGAGATTCGAAGGAGGGGCTTCGGCCATGAGACAATTGTTGCTGATCACGGACGGCTGCTCGAACGTCGGGATGAGCCCGGTCGTCGCGGCGGCCCATGCGAAGGCGGAAGGCATTACGGTGAATGTGATCGGGGTGGTGGAACGCGGCGAATCGATTTCTTCCGCGGAAGTCGAGATCGAGGAAATCGCGCGCGCCGGCGGCGGCATGAGCCGGCTTGTTGAAACGCGCCAACTGTCGCAGACCGTGCAGATGATGACGCGCAAGACGGTCGTGACGACGATCCAGCAGGCGGTGAACAAGGAGCTCCGGCAGGTGTTCGGCGCGGAATCGATCGAGGCGCTGCCTCCGGAGCGGCGCGGCGAAGTCGTGCGCGTCATCGACGAGCTCGGCGAATCATCGCCGCTGAAAGTCGCGTTGCTCATCGACACGAGCGCGAGCATGCGTCCGAAGCTGGCGGCGGTCGAGGAAGCGATCCGCGATCTCGTGCTCAGCCTGCAGTCACGCTCCGGACGGAGCGAGATTGCCGTGTTCCATTTTCCCGATTCGGAAAACGGCGAGGGCTGCGTCTGCGATCTGGACTGGACGGACAACATCGCCGGCGTGAAACGCATTCTGCCGCGGCTGGCCATGCGCGGCACGACGCCGACCGGACCGGCGATGATGCAGGTCATTGATTTTTTCCGTCAGGGCGATTATGGTAGAACCATCAGAGGCGAAATGGACGGGATGACAGGTGAAGACGTCGTCTGAACTTCGGCTGGCGCCCGGCACGGTCATCACGGGCAAATGGAATCGCGGCCGGTACCGGGTCGAGCGCCTGCTCGGAGAGGGGGCGAACGGCAAGGTTTACCTGGTGGAACACAGCCGCCGCCTGTATGCGATGAAGGTCGGCGGGGACGCGGTGGATCTGCAGTCCGAGATCAACGTTCTCCGCAGCCTGGCATCCCGGCGGCGGAGAACGGAACCGTTCCTGCTCGCCGTCGACGATTATGTCCATGAAGACGGCGCGGAATATCCGTTCTACATCATGCGGTATGTGCGCGGCAGCGTGCTGCACGAATATTTGCAGCGCGAAGGCGCGGACTGGTTCCCGCTCGTCGGGTACAATCTGCTCGGCAAGCTGGCCGAGCTGCACGAAGCGGGCTTCGCGTTCGGCGATCTGAAGCGGGAGAACGTGCTGGTCGGCAGCTACGGCCGCGTGGAGCTGGTCGATTACGGCGGCGCGACGGCGATCGGCAAGAGCGTCCGCCAGTTCACCGAGCTGTACGACCGCGGGTACTGGAATGCGGGCAGCCGGACGGCCGAAGGGACCTACGACCTGTTCTCATTCGCGGTGCTGTGCCTTCATCTGTTCGAAGGCCGGCGGCTGCTGCAGCTGACGAAGACGCTGCTGCCGCAGAACCGCTCGCCGGCGGATTTGATCCGGCTGACAACCGGCCATCCGGCGCTGAAACCGTTCGCCGGCTGGCTGGCCCGCGCGCTGCGCGGCGAATTCGCTTCCGCGCGGGAAGGTGCCGCCGCCTGGCAGCGGATCATGTACGGCGGAGGCGTGAAGATGAACCGGAAGCGGGCGCCCTCGGGCTGGGCGGCCGGCCTGTTCGCCTGCACGATGATCGCGCTGGCGGCGGCGATCGTATGGATGATGACGGAAGGCGTGCTCCCGACCGGGCTGTCGTGACGGAGTCCGGCGCATGCGGCATGCTTCTTCGCCATGCGCACATTTGCAGGTGGGGGGACGGCAGGATGGATCTGGCGGCGCGCATCCGGCGGACGGCGGAGCGGGAAGGGCTCTGGCAGCCGGGCGATACGATACTGGCCGCCGTATCGGGCGGTCCGGATTCGACGGCGCTGCTGCATCTCTTGCGGCGGCTGTCCGGCGAATGCGGCTTCAGGCTCGCGGCGGCCCATGTCAATCACGGCTTCCGCGGCGAGGAATCGGCGCGGGAAGCGGAATTCGTGCGCCGGCTGTGCGAAGAACTCGGCGTGCCGCTCGACGCGGTCGAATACGATCTTCCTTCTTATATAGAAGAGACGGGGATGAACGCACAAGCGGCGGCGCGGGAGAAGCGGTACGCGTTCCTGCGATTGGCGGCGGCGCGGAGGGGCGCATCGCGGATCGCGCTGGCGCACCATGCGGACGACCAGGCCGAGACGGTGCTCATGCGGCTGCTGCGCGGGGCCGGGACGTCCGGCATCGCCGGCATGCCGATGAAGCGGCGCGAAGGAAATGTGGAACTGATCCGGCCGCTGCTTCGTATATCCAAATTGGAGCTGCTGCAGTACTGCGCGCGTGAAGGGCTTGTCTATTGCGAGGACAGCAGCAACCGCAAGACGGTGTACTTCCGCAACGCCGTCCGGCTGGAGATTCTGCCGTTCCTCGAGCGATACAACCCGAACGTGTCCGCGTCGCTCGTGCGGCTGGCCGAGATCAGCCGCGCGGAGGACGACTTCCTGACGCGGGAAGCGGAACGTGCGATGGCCGGACTCGTGCGCCGGGAACAGGGCGGATTTGCCATGGAACGCGGCGCGTTTCTCGGCCTGCATGTCGCTTTACAAAGAAGATTGATTACTCTAATATTAATCTATCTGGGGGTGGAAAAAGGGTCCATCCCGTTCGAACGGATCGACGCTATCCGGGAAGCCGCCGCGGAAGGCTCGCCGACGACATCGGTGATCGAGGCCGGCCGCGGCGTCCGCTTCTTGCGGGAATACGACGTGCTGCGGTGGATGACGGGCGATGCGGCTGCGGACGACGCCGGGTTCGAGTATGAAGTGGCGGCGGATGTCGGCGAGCTTGCGGTGCCCGAAGCGGGTGGCCGGCTCGTCTTCCGCCGCATTCTCCGCGCGGCGGGCGAACCGCTGCCCTCGCCGGGCGCGGAGTCCCGCTGCGCGGCGCTGTTCGACGAAGACGCCGTCGCTTATCCGCTTCGCGTTCGTTCCCGCCGGCCCGGCGACCGGATGCGCCTCTCCGGTTTAAACGGCTCCAAAAAGGTGCAAGATATTTTCGTTGACGGCAAGGTTGCGCGGGCAAGGCGCAGCCGGATTCCGCTTGTTGTGGATGCCGAAGGCCGGCTGCTCTGGATTGCCGGCATCCGGCGATCGGCGGATGCACCGGTGACGGAGGACACGACGCGCATACTGCGGATCGAGTGGCAGGATGATACATTGGAGGTCTGGCGTTGTTAAGCGACATTCAGGAAATCTTGTATGACGAAGAGCAGATCCGGCATAAAGTAATTGAAATGGGCCGTCAGCTCAGCCGCGATTTCAAGGATCAGAATCCGTTGGTCATCTGCATTCTGAAAGGCGCATTCATCTTCATGGCCGATCTGGTGAAAGCGATGGACATTCCGCTGGAGATCGATTTCATGGCCGTCTCCAGCTACGGCGCGTCCACGAAATCGTCCGGCGTCGTCAAGATCGTGAAAGATCTGGACGTGCCGGTGGAAGGACGCGATGTGCTCATCGTCGAGGACATCATCGACAGCGGCCTCACCCTCAGCTATCTGATCGATGTGCTCGAACGCCGCAACGCGAAGTCCGTGACGGTCGCGACGCTCTTCGACAAGCCGTCCGGCCGGACGGTCGAACTCGAAGCGAACTACGTCGGCTACACGCTGCCGGATGCATTCGTTGTCGGTTACGGACTCGATTACGCGGAGAAATACCGCAACCTGCCGTTCATCGGCATTCTGAAGCCGGAAGTCTACAGCCGATGACTCCGGAGAACGTTCGTCGGCGGAGCTGCCCAACCGGGGGCGTTCCCGCGCCATGCCTCCTCACGGTCGTGTTGTGATGGCAAGACGTGCTATGGTAAAATAGTTGAAGCGCCTTGAGAGGAGGTAGGGGATGAATCGGTTCCTGAAGAATACGGGATTCTATCTGATCATCTTTCTCGTTACCGTCGGAATCGTCCATTTCATCAGCAACCAGAATGAAACGACCGAGCGGAAATCATACGACGAACTGCGCCAGCTGATCAAGGCGGACAATGTCGAAGAACTGACGCTCCGGTATGACGGCGCTTCGTATCTCGCCACGGGCAAATACCGCATGCCTCCCGCCGGGGTGCAGCAGAACGCGTTCTACTCCCGGATACCGGCGGAAGAATTTGCGATCGAGGAAATCAAGGACGCTTCCGAACAGAACGGGTTTAGATTATATGTGGAGAAGCAGCAGGGCCAGAGCATCTGGCTGACGTTCCTCACCTCCATCATACCGTTCGTCATCATGTTCATCCTGTTCTTCTTCCTCATTAATCAGGCGCAGGGCGGCGGCGGCAAGGTGATGAACTTCGGCAAGAGCCGTGCGCGTCTATATAATGAAGACAAGAAGCGGGTGACATTCGAGGACGTCGCGGGCGCCGACGAGGAGAAGCAGGAGTTGGTCGAAGTCGTCGAGTTCCTGAAGGATCCGCGCAAGTTCGCCGCGGTCGGCGCGCGCATTCCGAAGGGCGTGCTGCTCGTCGGCCCGCCGGGTACGGGCAAGACGCTGCTTGCCCGCGCGGTGGCCGGCGAAGCGGGCGTGCCGTTCTTCAGCATTTCCGGCTCCGACTTCGTGGAAATGTTCGTCGGTGTCGGCGCATCCCGCGTTCGCGACCTGTTCGAGAACGCGAAGAAGAATTCCCCGTGCATCATATTCATCGACGAGATCGACGCCGTCGGCCGGCAGCGGGGCGCCGGTCTGGGCGGCGGCCATGACGAACGCGAGCAGACGCTCAACCAGCTGCTCGTCGAGATGGACGGGTTCGGAGCGAACGAAGGCATCATCATCATCGCGGCGACGAACCGTCCGGACATTCTCGACCCGGCGCTGCTGCGCCCGGGCCGCTTCGACCGCCAGATTACGGTCGACCGTCCGGACGTGAAGGGACGCGAGGCGGTGCTCAAGGTGCACGCCCGCAACAAGCCGTTGGCGAAGGATGTCAATCTCGAGACGATCGCGAAGCGGACGACCGGGTTTACCGGCGCCGATCTGGAGAACCTGCTGAACGAGGCGGCGCTCCTGGCGGCCCGTCGGAACAAGCGGGAGATCGCGATGGTCGAGGTGGACGAGGCGATCGACCGCGTCATCGTCGGTACGGAGAAGCGCAGCCGCGTCATCAGCGACCGCGAGAAGCGGATCGTCGCGTACCACGAAGCGGGGCACACGGTCATCGGCTATTTCCTGGAACACGCGGACATGGTCCACAAGGTGACGATCATTCCGCGGGGCCGGGCGGGCGGCTACGTCATCATGCTGCCGAAGGAAGATCGAATGCTCGTCACGAAGCAGGAATTGCTCGACAAGGTGACCGGGCTGCTCGGCGGCCGGGTCGCGGAAGAGCTGTTCATCGGCGAGATCGGCACCGGCGCCTACAGCGACTTCAAACAGGCGACGTCGATCGTGCGCAGCATGATCATGGAATACGGCATGAGCGAGAAGCTCGGCCCGATGCAGTTCGGCAACTCGCAGGGACAGGTGTTCCTCGGCCGCGACCTCGGACACGAGCAGAACTACTCCGACGCGATCGCCTACGAGATCGACCAGGAGATGCAGCGCATCATCAACGAATGCTACACGCGCGCGAAGGAACTGCTCACCGCCAAGTCGCGGGAAGTGAAGCTCATCGCCGAGACGCTGCTTGAAGTCGAGACGCTCGAACTCGAACAGATCAAGCGGCTGATCGAGACCGGATCGCTGGACGGTGGTGCCGGCGGCGAAGGCGGCAGCGGCGAGGGCAATGCGGAGCCGAAGGAGACGAGCAGCGAGCCGGCAGTCGATACGCTGGGCAATGTGCGTGTCCGGATTCAATCGAAGGAGCCGGGCGAGGATACGCTGCCTCCGGGCGGCGACGACGGCAGCGGCGACAAGCGCGGCTGAACCGTCCCGGCATTTCAGCGACGGACAAGTCGACACAACCGCCTCGGCGCGGCCGAACAGGCCGCTGCCGGGGCGATTTTTGTGGTTCCGGCGGCGTGCGAAGGTCCTCAGGCGTCGGCATGCTCCATCCGGCGGGCTTGCGGTTGTGTCTATTTGTTGACAGAGTCCTGCACCCCGTGTAAATTAGGTGATAATCAAATGGTTTTGCGGCCGGATGGCCACACTATGACTGTTCCATCGCATATGCGAATTCGTGAAATTTGGCACAAATTACAGCGCGGATCGGACAGCGGTGTCAAGCGCGCCTCGGCGGGAACATCGGCGTCATGCGCGCGGCTCGAAGGAGAGGATCGACAGAGATGGAAGCATTGGCGCTCGAGCGGAGGGCGGAACAGAACCGCGAACTCCGCGAACGGCTTGAGCAGTTGAAGAAGGAACGCAACGCCATCATTCTGGCGCATTATTATCAGCGCGACGAAATCCAGGAAGTGGCCGATTTCCGCGGCGACTCGTTCCTGCTGGCGCAGAAGGCCGCCCAGACCGACGCTGAAGTTATCGTTTTTTGCGGCGTCCACTTCATGGGCGAGAGCGCGAAGATTCTGGCGCCGGACAAGACGGTTCTCATTCCCGACGAGCGGGCCGGCTGTCCGATGGCGGACATGGTCAACGTCGACGGCCTCCGGAAGCTGAAGGCGCAGCATCCGAACGCGACGGTCGTCACCTACATCAACTCGTCCGCCGAAGTGAAGGCCGAGACCGACATCTGCTGCACGTCGTCGAATGCCATCAAGGTCGTCAATTCGGTGCCGACGGACGAAGTCATCTGGGTGCCGGACAAGAATCTCGGCCATTACGTCCAGCAGCACACGGACAAGAAGATGATCATCTGGGAAGGCTACTGCAATACGCATGACATGCTGACGGTGAAGGACATCGAAGAGATGAAGGCGCAGCATCCGAACGCCATCGTCGCCGTCCATCCCGAGTGCCGCCCGGAGGTCGTCGCCATGGCCGACTTCGTCGGCAGCACGACGGCGATCATCAAATTCTGCCGCGAGTCCGAGCACAAGGAATTCATCATCGGCACGGAAGACGGGACCGGCTACCAGCTTCGCAAGGACAGCCCGGACAAGATTTTCCACTTCGCATCGAAATATCTCGTCTGCCCGAACATGAAGGTCAACAACCTGAAGAAGCTGGTCAAATGTCTCGAAAATATGCATCCGCAGGTTTATGTGCCGCCGCATATCGCAGACAAGGCAAGGCTGTCTCTGGAGCGCATGCTGCAAGTGAAGTAGCATGCGCTGCTTCTTCGCTTACCCCTCGCACGCATTCCAAGCCGCATGATACGGATGAACGCATCGGAGGAACGGATATGATCCCGCGATATTTGGTCGACGTGGCGCCGGACGAGCTGCCCGTCATCGAGAAGGACGTCATCGTGATCGGGGCCGGCATCGCCGGTCTTTTTACCGCCATCAAGGCGAGCGAACGGCATTCGGTGCTCATGATCACGAAGAAGTCGCTGATGGACAGCAACACCCGCTATGCGCAGGGCGGCATCGCCGCCGTCATTTCCGACGAAGATTCGCCGGCGCTTCACCGGCAGGACACGCTCATTGCGGGCGCCGGTCTGTGCTCGCACGAGGCGGTCAATGTGCTGGTGCATGAAGGGCCGGAAGGCGTCCGCGAACTTGTCCGGATGGGCGCTCAGTTCGATCAGGAGAACGGCGGGTTCGCGCTGACGAAGGAGGGCGCCCACAGCCAGCGGCGCATCCTGCACGCGAACGGCGATGCGACGGGGTTCGAGATCGTGCGCGCCTTGTCGGAGAAGGCGCTGGCCAATCCGAACATTGAAGTGTGGGACGATCACTTCGCCATCGATCTGATTACGGATGACGGGGAATGCCACGGCGCGCTCGTGCAGAAGCCGGACGGCTCGCGGCTCATCGTCCGGGGCAAGGCGACCGTGCTGTGCACGGGCGGCACCGGACAACTGTACCGCTATACGACGAATCCGGAGGTCGCGACGGGCGACGGCATCGCGATGGCGTACCGCGCGGGCGCGGAGATCCGGGATATGGAATTCGTCCAGTTCCATCCGACGGCGCTCTGCTATCCGGGGGCTCCCCGGTTCCTCATCTCGGAGGCGGTGCGCGGCGAAGGCGCGGTGCTGCGCAACATCGGCGGCGAGCGGTTCATGTCGCGGTACCATCCGCAGCTCGAGCTGGCGCCGCGCGACATCGTCGCCCGCGCGATCGTCAGCGAGATCGAGCGGACGAAGTCGACGTTCGTGTACATCGACATTACGCACGAGCCGGCCGATCTGGTGCGCCGGCGGTTTCCGACCATTTACGAATATTGCCTGCAGTACGGCCTCGATCTGACGAGCGACTGGATTCCGGTCGCGCCGGCGGCCCACTACATGATGGGCGGCGTGAAGACCGACCTGTACGGCGAGACGAACATCCGGCGCCTGTTCGCCTGCGGGGAATGCTCGTCGACCGGCGTGCACGGCGCCAACCGGCTGGCCAGCAATTCGCTCTCCGAAGCGATCGTGTTCGGCCGCCGCATTGTGGAGCGGATCGGGCAGCTCGGGTCGCTGGCCGGAATGCCGAAGTTCGAGAGCGGAGAACCGCGCACGCAGCCGTCCACCCAGGCGGCCATCGAGAAGCGGCTGAAGCTGCAGAAAATCATGCTGCGCTGTTCGGGACTCAGGCGGGACGCGAACGGGCTCAACAAAGGGCTGCTGGAGCTGAAGCGGCAATTGCCCATTTTCCAGACGGTGCTGACGAAGCGCGAGGAGTACGAGTTCGCGAACCTGCTCACCTGCGCGCTGCTCACGACGCAGGCGGCGCTCGCCCGCGAAGAGAGCCGCGGCGCGCATTACCGGGAAGACTTCCCCGAGCGGGACGATCTGCTCTGGCGCAAGCATATCGTCCTGCATCGCGAGCGGGGAATTTACGAGGAGCGGATCGACGATGTTTGAGCTGGACCGTTACAATGAAGCGATCCGGAGCATGATTCGCGGATGGCTGGACGAAGATATCGGATACGGCGACATTACGACGGAATCGACGATTCCGGCGGGCAGCCGGCACAAGGCGGTCATTCATGTGAAGGAAGACGGCGTGCTCGCCGGTTTGCCCGTCGCCCGGCTCGTCTTCCATGTCGTGGACCCGACGCTGGAATTCCGCGCTCTGGCGGAAGACGGACAGAAGGTTGCCAAGGGAACGGTCATCGCCGAAGTCGAGGGCAGCACCCACAGCATTCTGACGGGCGAACGGCTGGCGCTCAATCTGCTGCAGCGGATGTCGGGCATCGCGACGAAGACGCGCCGGTTCGTCGACGCCCTCGAGGGCCTGCCGGTTCGGCTCGTCGACACGCGCAAGACGACGCCCGGCCACCGGCTGCTCGAGAAGTACGCGGTCCGCATGGGCGGCGGCGCGAACCACCGGTTCGGCCTCTATGACGCCGTCATGATCAAGGACAACCATATCAAGGGGGCCGGGGGCATCCGGGCGGCGGTCGCCGCAGCGCGGGCGCGCATTCCGCATACGATGACCATTGAGGTGGAGACGGAGACGATCGAGCAGGTCCGGGAGGCGCTGGAAGCCGGCGCCGACATCATCATGCTCGACAACATGCCCCCCGCCGGGATGGCGGAAGCGGTCAAGCTCATCCGGGAGCGGGCGCCGCATGTGAAGATCGAGGCGTCGGGCGGTGTCAGGCTCGACACGATCCGGGAGATCGCGGCGACGGGCGTCGACATCATTTCGGTCGGCGGGTTGACGTACTCCTTCGATTCGCTCGACATCAGCCTCGATCTCGGAGACAAGAAGCCGGGAGGGACGCAGGCATGATTCTCGCGGCGGATGTCGGCAACACGAACATGGTGCTCGGCATTTTCCGGGGATCCGAATTGCTGCACCATTGGCGGCTCAGCACGAACCGGACGGCGACGGCCGACGAGTACGGGATGATGCTTCACAATCTGTTTCATTACGCGGGGCTCCGGATGGAAGACACCCGCGGCATCATCATTTCTTCGGTCGTGCCGCCGCTGATGCGGACGCTGGAGCAGCTGTGCCTGCAATATTTCCGCAAGGCGCCGCTGTTTGTCGGCCCCGGGGTGAAGACCGGGCTCAACATCCGCTACGAGAACCCGCGCGAAGTGGGCGCGGACCGGATCGTCAATGCGGTGGCCGCGATCGAGAAATACGGCGCTCCGGTCATCGTCGTCGACTTCGGCACGGCGACCACTTTCGATTACATCGACGCCGGCGGCAACTATCTGGGCGGCGCGATCGTGCCGGGCCTCGCGATCTCGGCCGAGGCGCTCTATCAGCGGGCGGCGAAGCTGCCGCGCATCGAGCTGGCCCGCCCGCGAAGCGTCATCGGACGCAACTCGGTCGCATCAATGCAGGCGGGCATGGTGTTCGGCTATGCCGGCCAGGTGGACGGCATCGTCCGCCGCATCCGGGCCGAGAGCCGTACGAACGCCCGGGCGATCGCAACGGGGGGGCTCGCGGAACTCATCGCGCCCGAGACCGAGACGATCTCGGTCGTCGACCCGCTGCTGACGCTGGACGGGCTCAGATTAATCCATGAACGGAATCAGGACGACACCGGAGGGAGAGTCGAATCATGAACGAATCACGCGGCGCGGATGACGTGCTGGTGCGCGGCATCGCGTGGGGCGGCGGACTCCGCGCGTACGCGGTGCGGACGACCGGACTCGCCGGCGAGCTGCAGCGCCGTCACGGCACGTATCCGACGGCGACGGCGGCGCTCGGCCGGGCGGCCACGGCGGGCGCCATGATGGGCGCCATGCTGAAGGGCGAGGAGAAGCTGACCATTCAGGTCAAGGGTGACGGACCGCTCGGCCAGATCGTCGTCGATGCGAACGCGAAGGGCGAGGTGCGCGGCTACGTCGACAATCCGCAGGTGCACCTGCCGGTGAGCGCGCAGGGCAAGCTGGATGTCGCCGGGGCCGTCGGCCGCAGCGGATATATCCATATCGTGAAGGACCTCGGCCTCAAGGAGCCGTACCGCGGCAGCGTGCCGATCGTATCCGGCGAGCTGGGTGAAGATTTCACCTACTACTTCGCCTCGTCGGAGCAGACGCCGTCCGCCGTCGGACTCGGCGTGCTGGTCGATGTCGACGGCAGCGTATTGCACGCCGGCGGCTTTCTCCTGCAGATCATGCCGGGCGCGGAGGAGCAGGATATCACCCGGCTGGAGCAGCGTCTGCAGGAGATGCCCCATGTGACGTCTCTCCTGGACCGGGGCGAGACGCCGGAGTCGATTTTGCGCTTTTTGACGGATGACGACGTGCAGCTGCTGGATGCGATGCCGATTGTCTTCAAATGTTACTGCTCCCGCGAACGGGTGGAGCGGACGCTCGTCAGCATGGGCGAAGCGGAGCTTGCGGCGCTGATCGAGGAAGACGGGCGGGCGGAAGTGACCTGCCATTTCTGTAACTCGGCGTACGAATTCGATCGGCATGATCTGGAGAGATTGCTGGAGCAGGCCAAACCCAAGCAGGATGTGTAAGATCGGAAGGCGGACCATGGAAAATGAGAAAGAACCAGATACTGAAGGCGGTCATCGTCCTTCAGACGGTCTGTCTGATCGCGCTGGCGGCGCTGGTGTCGGTGAAATGGCCGTCAGCGCGCGGCGACGATTCACAGGATGGCCCGGCGGGCGGCCATAACGCCGGGGACCGGATGAGCCGGCCGGTTGCGGAGATCGGCGGCCGGACAATTACGGCGGACGAGCTTGCGGATCAGCTCATGCGGGAGCACGGCTCGTCCGTTCTGCGCCGGATGCTGGTGCGCGAAGCGATCCGGCTGGAGGCGGAAGCCAACGGCATATCCGTATCGGAGCGCGAACTGGAAGAAGAATTGGACGAGATGATGTCGGGCTACGGAGACGAGGAAGCGTTCTACGAAGCGATGCGCGAGCAGCTCGGCATGAGCCCGGAAGAGGTGAGGGCGGACGCGGAAGAGCGGCTGCTGCTCGAGAAGATCGCGGTCCGTCCGATTCTGATTACGGATGAGGAAGTGGAGGCTTACATACGCGATCATCCGGAGCTGCTCGAACCGAAGACCAGGTTCACATTCTCCTGGATCGTGACGGCGGAGCAAGACGAAGCGGAGGCGGTGCTGGACCGGCTGAAAAAGGGCGAACCGTTCGAGGAGCAGGCCCGCATCTACTCCATCGACGACTATACCGCGGAGTACGGCGGTTTCTACGGCACGGTGGAAGCGGATGACCCGTTCCTTGACGCGGAGGTCACGGAGCTGGCCGCATCGCTGGCGCCCGGCGAGATCGGCGGCCCCGTCGAAATCGCGGACGGATGGGCGGTCATCCGCCTCGAGGACCGCGAGGTCGAGGAACGACCGGACGACCGCAGGCTGCGGGAGCAGGTGCGGATGCAGCTCGGACTCGCGGCGGCGCCGTCGCTCAAGGAAGTCGAAGAAGCGCTGCTCGGCAAGTACGGCGCCAGGATCCTCGACGACGAACTGGCAGACCGGGGAAGCGCGGAATTCCGGCACGAAACTGGCTATTGACAATTCCGATTAGACATTGTTAAGATGGAAGAAAGCTAAACCCTACTAATTCGGTCGGAAATAAAGGAGGTTCTGTCATCATGCCAAAGATTGTAAACAGTGTTACGGAACTGATCGGGGATACGCCGCTTGTGCGCTTGAACCGGCTCGTGCCGGAAGGCAGCGCTGAAATTTATGTTAAGCTGGAGTATCAAAACCCGGGCGCCAGCGTCAAGGACCGGATCGCCATCAGCATGATTGAAGAAGCGGAGAAGCAAGGCCGCATCAAGCCGGGCGACACGATCGTCGAACCGACGAGCGGCAACACGGGCATCGGTCTGGCCATGGTCGCCGCGGCGAAAGGTTACCGCGCGGTTCTCGTCATGCCGGAGACGATGAGCATCGAGCGCCGCAACCTGCTGCGCGCTTACGGCGCCGAACTGGTGCTGACCCCCGGTTCGGAAGGGATGAACGGCGCCGTCCGCAAGGCGGAAGAACTCGTCGCTCAAAACCCGTCCTGGTTCATGCCGCAGCAATTCAAGAACCCGGCGAACGTCAAGATCCACCGCGAGACGACCGGTCCGGAAATCGTCGAAGCGATCAACTCGCTGGACGGCAAGCTGGACGCCTTCGTCGCCGGCGTCGGCACGGGCGGCACGATCTCGGGCGCCGGCGAAGTGCTGCGGAGGCATTTCCCGCACATCAAGATCTACGCGGTTGAGCCGGCGGCATCCCCGCTGCTCTCCGGCGGCAAGCCCGGCCCGCACAAGATCCAGGGTATCGGCGCGAACTTCGTGCCGGACATCCTGAACCGCGAAATCTACGACGGCGTCATCACGGTCGAGAACGAAGAAGCGTTCGAGACGGCTCGCCGTGCTGCAAGGGAAGAAGGCATTCTGTGCGGCATCTCGTCCGGCGCAGCCATCTTCGCCGCGCTGAAGGTGGCGAAGGAGCTCGGCGCAGGCAAGCGCGTCGTCGCCGTCGTGCCGTCGAACGGCGAACGCTATCTGTCCACGCCGCTGTTCAACTTCGAAAACTGATTCCCGCTTGAATTACCAACAAGCCCTCACCCGGCCGTTAGGGTGGGGGTTTTTTCATGCATCCGCAGGCCTGCAAATCCCCCGCGAATCCGGTATGATGGTGTTACACGAATGAAGCGAGGTTGCTGCGATGGCCGAAATCGAGAATCAAGCCCGGTTCGCCGAATCTTTACGCGCGGGCGTCGCTTCCCTGAAATCCCGTCCCGGCTACAAAACGGTTCGGCGAAACCGCAACTCCCCCGCCGCCCAACCGGAATCGTATCTGGACAAAATCGCGGTGCAAATCGGCGTCTCGACCAGCACGCTGAAAAGCTGGATCGGCCAGATGGGACGGAAGTACGTCCCCGGACGCGTGGAGGACGGGAAGCTGTTCGGCCTCCTGTGGATCGTGCTCCGGGACGGCGACCGGCAGACCGACTGGCTCGTCGATGTGCTCGGTTCGACATCCATCCCGGTGTTCACGCCGCCGGCCGAGGGCTGGGTCAGGGCATGCCTGCGCAAGGCGAAGGTGCTCCTGGCAAGCGGCGCGTTCGGGCCGCCGGAGGAGGCGGAGATCGACCGCGTCATCGCGCGCCTGTTCCCGGACGCCCGGGACGAGCGGCCCGTTGCGGCTGGCGGACCGGCAAGGTCCGCGGCGGAGGCCGCCCGGGAAGGGGCCGGGGCGGGGACGGTTCAGCCGCAGCCCGCGGTTGGGGCCGCACCGGAACGGTCCGCCGGCATCCGGCACAATCTGCCGACGCGCTGGTCGAACCGGTTCATCGGCCGCAGGACGATTCTCGACATCCTGAATCGGTGGATGCATACGGCGTCTCCCCTGTGTCTCATCACAGGCTGGAGCGGCGTAGGCAAAAGCACGATCGCGCTGGAAGCGGCGTACGCCTGTCTCGGAGAAACGCGCGGAGAGGCGGCGATCACGGAATCTCCGTGGCCGCGCGTCTCTTGCGCGATCTGGATCAGCGCCGACCTGAAGGGATTGAGCTACAGCTACTTCCTGGACACGATCGCCTATCAGCTGGGAAGGGCGGAGCTGCTCGGACAATCGGAGAACGAGAAGCAGTTCGTCGTGCGGAACGCCCTCGCCCATTATGCGACCGAAGGAACCATCCTGCTGATCGTGGACAACGTGGGCGCGTCGGATCGGGACATTCTGTTCTTCCTAGCCAATCTGCCGCAGGGGACCAAGGCGATCATGACCTCGCGCGATCACCGGCACAATCTGTTCCACGACGTGTCCCGCGATGTGCTCGCCATTCAGGTCGGGGGCATGGAGCGGGAGGATGCGCTGCGCTATCTGCGCCAGGAGACGCAAGTCCACCTCGCCGCCAGCTCCGGTGAACCCGGACGCGGCAACTTGCGGCAGCTCCTCGAATCGGACGACGACATGCTGGCGCAGCTGGTCGAAGCGGCGAACGGCAACCCGAAGGCGCTGTCCCTCTGCATCGCCTACATCGCGGACGGCGTCATCCCCGTCCGGTCGTTCATCCGGGAAGTGCAATCGGCCGGCTACTCGCTCGCCTCGCTGTTCGATTATCTGTTCGGCCACACCTGGGAACGATGCCCGGACAGCGTGAAGAAACTGTGGATGGCGCTCCCGCTGTTCCAGACGCCGCCCGGCGAGCGGAGCTGGGCGGCGGCGGCCGGCCTGAACCGCCGGGCGTTCCATCAGGCGGCGGACCAGATGCGTGCGTACGCGCTGATCACCGCGGAACGATCGGACGACGAGCTGCGCTACCGCGCCCACCAGACGGTCGTGGTGTACGGGGAGCAGAAACTCCGGGAACACGACGAATTCCGGACCGAAGCGCAAGCCCGCTGGCTGGCGGACTACCTGGACTATGTCGAAAACCATCTGGCGCGCCAGCCGGCCGGGCATATCTATTGGAGCAGCCTTCCCGGCAGCGGTTACGCGCGGGTCCGGAAGGAATGGCCCAATCTGTACAAGCTGCTGCAATGGTGCGAAGAGACGGGAAATGACGATTATTTGACCGCGTTCATGCTCAGAATGGCGCATTTCCTCAGCCGGATCAGCCTGCCGCTGCGCATCCGGTTCGGACTGAAAGCGGCGGAGGCCGCGGGCAGGCTGAACCGCGGGCTGCAGGAGGCGCTTTTCCGGATCGATACGGTCGGCTGGGCCTGTTTCGAGATCGGACGGAGCGAAGAGGGGTTTGCGCAGGTTAAGCGGGGACTCGCCATCGCGGAAAGCGCGGCGGGACCGGCATCCGATCCCGCGGAACGGGCGGAGCGCGATGATCTGCGCTCCCTGGGCCTCCAGTTCGAGGCGCGATATCATGCGGACCGCGGGGAGCTGGAGCGGGCGCGGACGCTGCTCGAAGAAGCGATGGCCATCCCGGCTTCGCCGGTCATCCGGCACCGCGCGCTGCTGCTGAAGGGAAACCTCGCGATGCTGCTTCGGGACGACGAGCAGGCGGTTGCGGATCTTGAAGAGGCGAACCGGATCAGCCTCACCTACGGCGGCGAGAAATCGATCGAGCCCAATTACCTGCTCGGCGTGGCGTATGTGTATCAAGGCGAATACGGGAAAGCTCTTGGGGCATTCGATGCGTTTCTTTTCGATCCGGACAGGGCCAACCAGATTGAACGGATTTATCATGAATACGGCATGGCGCAGCTCTTCGCGGCGCAGCATCGGCATGAAGAAGCCTTTGACCTGGTGAGCAGCGCGTTGAACCGTATCGATGCGTGGGAGCCCGGCATTCGGATCCGTCCGGAAGTGAAGGCGTTGCGAGACCGGCTGCTGGAAACGATCGGGGGCGGGCAGTTGCATTAGGGGTGAAAAAAGTACAGCGGAGCTGTACCTTTTTTGTCCGAATGCGGAGAAAAAGGCCAGCGCTGCTTGCTTTCAGTCGGAGGAGGATTCGTGTACAGTGGGAATAATAGCGTCAGTATGACAGGAGGTTCCGTTTCCCATGAGCACGATGAAAGCATGCGTGATCGAAGGTCCCCGCAGCGCGGCGGTCCGGGAAGTGCCCATTCCCGAGCCCGGCCCCGGCGAAGTGCTGATCCGTGTCGAGCGCGCCGGTATCTGCGGGACGGATGTCCACATTTATAAAGGGGAATATGTCTCCCCGTATCCGATTATTCCCGGGCACGAGTTCTCCGGCACGATTGCCGGACTCGGCGGAGGTGTCGACGGGTTTGCGATCGGCGACCGGGTCACTGCGGAGCCCAACATCCATTGCGGCCGTTGTGCGTACTGCCTGTCCCAGCGCGGCAACCATTGCGTGAGCTGGCAGGCGGTCGGAGTCACCCGGGACGGCGCCATGGCAGAATACGTCACGGTTCCGGCCCGCAATGTGTTCCGTCTGCCGGACGGGATGAGCTTCGCCGAAGGTGCGTTCATCGAACCGCTGGCTTGCGTCGTTCACGCGATGAACCGTCTGCAGCCTGCCCCGGGCGCCCGGACGCTCCTGTTCGGTGCCGGCGCGATGGGACAGCAGCTCATTCAGGCGCTCGTCCATGCCGGCGTATCCGATCTCGCGGTCGTCGACATCGCCGAGGATAAGCTGGCGATGGCCGCAGAGTGGGGAGCAACCCGGACGTTCCTGAGCGGTCAGTATGACGAAGCCGAATTGCTGGAAGATCTCCCGCGCGGGTTCGACATTGTCGTGGATGCCACCGGTATCCCGCAGGTCATTGAGCAGGCACTGAAGTATCTCGGTCCAGCGGGAAAATATCTTCAGTTCGGGGTAACGGCCAGGACAGCGACCATCCAGCTCAGTCCATTCGATCTGTTCCAACGCGACTGGACCCTCATCGGATCGATGGCGACGAACAATACGTTCCAACAGGCGCTGCAATGGGCGAAGGCGAAGCGCATCCGGCTTGAGCCGCTCGTCACGAGCGTCATCGGGCTGGACGATCTGCCGCATCTGTTCGAGCATGGCGCGCGCCCGGATGATCTCAAAGTGCAGATTCAGATCGGCTGACCGTCCGATCGTCGAGCGGCACCTCGCGTTGTATACGCGGGTGCCGCTTTTTCAGTACGGCGTGCCCAGAAAGCACGTATCTTCTAGCCGGTGAAAGTCCGGCCACGGGAGGGGCCAAGCCCCCGTGTAGCCAGGATGCCTGCGTACGGCGAAATCCGTGCGTAGAAGCGTATCGACGAAAGTACCTGTCAGAGACAGGGCGAGCAACATGTCAGGCCGTAACATCAAGTGAATCCTGCCGCGTCGTCAAAAAGGCCTCGCAAGAGGGAAAAGAGGAAGCCGAGCCCCGCGTACATGGGCGAAGGCCACGGAAGCTGCTGGGAACCTGGAGCGGCAGCGAAGAATCCTCCGGCGTAGAGGGAGCGGCACGACATGAAAGAAGATACCGTGAACTGGGGAGACCCTCCCCTGCACGGAACAATTCCGTAAAGAGGCACTCTATAAGCCCAAAAGGTGAAGTGAGCGGCCTGCAGGAAGGGAGTCCGAGGGGGTTATAGTACCGAGGAACGCAGGACAACACAACCTGCGGGAGGGAAGGACCCCTGCTTTGTTCATGCTTTTCGAGGAGGTACGAGTGAGTGAATGCCAGACGGCTAACGACACCGAAGGAAAAAGTTCAACAACTCCAAGAAAAGCTAGGTCATGCTGCCAAGACGAGCAAGACGCGACGATTCCACGCACTGTATGACAAGATCTATCGAACGGATATGTTATGGGAGGCATGGCGAGCAGTCAAGGCGAACCGTGGAGCGGCAGGAGTCGACGGAGAAACCATCGCGGATATCGAAAATCAGGGCGAAATCGCCTTTGTGAAAGAATGCCAACGCCTTCTCCGGGAGGGTCGATATCGTCCGCAACCGGTACGCCGCCAGTACATCCCCAAGGCGGACGGGAGGAAACGGCCGCTTGGCATACCGACGATACGGGACCGTGTCATTCAGATGGCAACCAAACTCGTGCTGGAACCAATCTTTGAAGCGGATTTCCAGGACTGTTCCTTCGGCTTTCGCCCCAAGCGTGGAGCGAAGCAGGCGCTGGAACGCATACGCAAAGCCTGCAACCGGAAAGGGAACTGGGTAGTCGACGTCGACATCCAAGGATACTTCGACAACATCAACCAAGAGAAACTGATGAAGCTGGTAGAAATGCGCATCAGCGACCGAAGGGTCCTAAAGCTGATCCGGCAATGGCTCGGGGCAGGCGTGATGGAGGAAGGGAACGTCAAACGTTCGGACCTCGGCACACCGCAGGGAGGAGTGATCTCGCCGATATTGGCGAACATTTACCTAAACTACTTCGACCGATTGTGGGAAAAGCACGGGAAGGAAGTCGGGGTACTCACCCGGTACGCGGATGATTTTGTCATCGTGTGCAAGACGAAGAAAGACGCCCGGCACGCCTACCAGTTGGTTAGGGCAATTATGGAACGTCTGGAACTGACCTTGCACCCGACGAAAACGCGGATCGTGGGGATGTGGACAGGAGAGGAAGGGTTTGACTTTCTTGGACTGCATCACCGGAAGGCGAAAGCGGCGACGTCGCGGAACCAGGCGTATTACACCACGCAGCAATGGCTGAGCGCGAAAGCGGAGAAGCACATTCGGGAAGTGGTGAGAGAACGGCTTGGAACGGCGACCATGCGGCACAAGTCGATTCAAGAACACGTGGACTGGTTAAATCCGAAGATTCAAGGATGGAAGAATTACTACATGATGGCATACAGCCACCGCAAGATGGCGAAGCTGGACTGGTATATTCTTATGCGGTTGACGCGCTGGTACGCGAAAAAGCACCAGCGGCGGAACTGGCGTAGTTGCTGGCACAAAGTGAAACACATTGCCAATGTCTGTGGACTAAAGAAGCTCTGCTAGTTGCATGCACATGAATGACGAACATCGGAAAGCCGTATGAGGGAAAACCTCACGTACGGTTTGATGAGGAGGGGCTGGAATCCCCAGCCCTTTACTCTAGCCCGGCATGAGCGTCATCTATACGGTGGAAGTCCGGAATGGGGGCTATCGAGCGTCTAAAGCCGCCAAGGGCTGGACCTGTAAGCTCCAGTGATGGCGGGTCAATCGACTAATGACAGCCTGTGTTTCCACCGACACGATCACATACCGGATGTTCACATCATGCCCTCAGCCGAGCCAACTTGATTTTCATAAAATTTACTATTGATTCATATATCTGATGACTTTATAATAAAACGGAAGTTAAGATATTAAATTGAAGAAAGGTGGTAGATGATGAAAAGGCGTTTGCGGTCGGTGAAGCTTTTGTGGTTTTCATTGTTGTTTTCATTCTTGATTGGCTACAATGTCCACGCGCACAGCACTGACGTTTACAGTGGTTCGTGGAACGCGACCACCACAAGTCTGGGTATCGCTGTCGGTCCAAGCTTGTCGAATTATTTAAGTTCCTTTCAATCGTGGTATTCTAACTGGAACGGCATTTCGTCAAACGTAGGGTTGAACATGAAATCGGAAAGTAACCTTATCAAAAGTTGAAAGATCCGTGTCGTGATAGTGTTTCTTCGTCATAAAAAGTTGCTAATTTTTTTGCAAAATAAACAGGACACTGCAAGCCTCTTGTCTAAGGTTAAACCACCACGAATAACCAACGAGAGGAAGTGTCCCTAGCAACATGGTACCACAAGCAACCAACCATGCGCCAGAACAAAAAACACGCCGCGAACGCCGAATTGAAATTCTTGCGGATCGTCGCCGAATCAAGCAAATCATGAAGAAGTTGAGACCGGTCACATTCGACAACAACACCGTCACGGAAGCCGGCAACTTCCAGTTCCTTGCCAGGTTCAAGGAACTCATCGGTCTGGATGCCCTGATCGAAGATCACTTCCATCTGGAGCAAAAAGCCAACTGTGTCTACCCGGCCTCTAAGCTTGTCGATCATTTGCTGGACTGCGCGCTGCTCGGCCACACGCGTTTTTCGCATATGAATGCCCTGCAGTCGGACCCTGGTTACCAGATCGTGACCGGTGTCGACCGCTTTCCTGACGAAAGCACCTTCCGCGGCTTCTTGGGCAAGCTTTCCTGGAGCCATCTGATTCAGCTTGTCGCCTTAAATCGGGATTTGCTGGCACGCAAGGCGCGGACGGGCGAAAAGCGCTTGGTCTGGATCGACATCGACGATACGGTCATCACGCTGTTCGGTGAACAAGAAGGCGCAACAAACGGCTACAATCCGCGTTACCACGGACGCCCCTCATACAAAATCCGGGTTGCCTTCATCGCCGGAAGCGGCGAGCTCATCCACTTGCAAGTGAATCCCGGCAACACGAACGGCATGAAGGATCTGCTCTCGTTCGTTAAAGAAATCGAGGCGATGTTGCCGCCGGAATGGATCATCGAAGGCATCCGGGCCGACTGCGGTTTTGCCGATGACGCTGTCATGGCGTACGCTGAAGAACGGGGATGGCAGTACATCTTCAAACTGCCGAAGAAGGCCACTGTGAAGAAGGCGATTGCCTACCTTGAGCAACATCCGGCATTCTGGGAAACGCTGTCGGAAAAACAAGAGGACATCACGTTCGCGACCGAAGACGATCGTTGGGCTGCTGCCGACATCCCGATTCTCCTCACCAACTGGGAGAAAGCACGGCGCTGCGTCATCTACCGGGAAGCCCACGAAACCGAGCGTACAACCGATGACCAATTGACGATGGCGCTTACGACCTATTCCTTCCAAGCCATCGTCACGAATGCCGATCTCAAGCCTTTGCCGCTGCTTCGCTCGTACAACAAGCGGGCCAACATCGAGAATCGCATTGATGAATTGAAAGAAGGTTATGCGGTGGAACAGAACAGCCAGCATTCCCTGCTCCGGAACCTGCTGTTCAGTTGGATCAAAGCCATCGCCTACAACGTGATGGTCTGGTTCAAGCAGACGCTGATGCCGGAGTCGCTCAAGCGGTGCGAAGTCCAAACGATTCGCCGGTCGGTGATCCGGGTGCCCGGCAATGTGGTCGGCTCCGGCCGATACCAGCATATCCGGCTTGCGCCGAATCCGACACTCGCTGGCATCGTCGAAACCATACAATACAAGCTTCGCGCGTTTGCTGAACGATTCGTGTCCATTCAGCAAATGGCATGACGGATCGATTCATTGCCTCAACATGACGAATTTGGAACCTGTAAAATCAGGGTCTTCTTTGGGTTTGCCAAAAAAGCGATTTGCACTCCCGTGTGAATGCAAGAAGATTCGAAGTCCCGTCCCAAAACCTGCATCGAAACGGGGATTCCAGAGACAATGACGAGTTATCCACAGTTTTGAGTTATCCACATTCCGATTTCATGTTGAATAAACCTTATGAACAATATACGTTGGATGATACACCCCATTTTTCGAGAATTAACATCATCGGCAAAGACCTGGGTTCAACCGGGAATTGGGCGCAAACTTGCAACTACACCTATAGCATCATATGGGGTTATAGATGCGACTGGGATGGATCATGGAAAGATTCGATCATCGAAATCAACACGAATACGGATTCAACGACGAAAAAGGGATATTCCTTTTTGAGCAGCAACCTCAAGAAAAAAGTGTTTCTTCATGAACTGGGGCATTCGTTGGGGTTGAAACATCCGGCCGATACATCAGAAGTCGCCATCATGAAACAAGGTGATAACGGCTATTATACCATCCAGCAGCATGACAAGGATGTACTGAAGAGCAAGTATGGAGCGTAAGGGGGGATCGATGATGAAGAGAGCCGTCATGATCTGCGGCGCCATGGCGTTGCTGTTTGTCGCCGGTTTTTTTTCATACAAACATCTTGATCCGCAGGTGATCCGTCCCGAGGCTGATTATCACATTTATTCGTTGGACGAAATGGAGCAACTGGCAACCGCCATTGTGGAAGTGGAGTATGAACGGGAAAAATCCTCTGTCGTGAGACTGGACGAAAAGGACAAATATCCGTTGGAAACGAAGACTTTTTCCGAAGTCAAAGTACAAAACGTGTACAAGGGGAATGTCAACATAGGAGATACGCTGACTATCGTTGAATATTATGCCAAATGGCGCGATCTCTATGGATCCTATCAATGGATGCCGAATGAAATCTATGTTCCGCTGTCAAAAGGGAAAACGTATTTATTGTTCCTGTATCAAGGCCCCACCCAGCAGCCCGACACCTACGAGATCATCGGTAATCACCAAGGCAAGTACGTCATTACGACTGCGAAACCTGCTCCGGGCTTGACGGTTGCGGAATTGGAAATCGATGAGGATGACGAGGCGTACAGACAACTTTACAAGCAAGTTTCCGAAAAGTACGGTTTCGGTGAATAATCCGGCAAGCCTGACCAGGGAGACGGCCCGGAGCCTCGACGGATTCGGCAATTGCCGAAATCGCTGTTGCGGCGGCCGCTCGTCACGAGCGTCATCGGGCTGGACGATCTGCCGCATCTGTTCGAGCACGGCGCGCGCCCGGATGATCTCAAAGTGCAGATTCAGATCGGTTGACCGTCAGATCGCCGAGCGGCACCTCGCGTTGTATACGCGGGTGCCGCTTTTTGCATGCCTCAAGGTTGGCTTTGCACGGCTTTCTGCGCTCTTTGCGCTTTTGTCGAAATGGCGCAGATGGCTTCCTTTATTCTGATCGATTGGGCTATACTGATGGCAATGTGAACGTCTCTGAAGCGCAGGCGCATGGCGGCATGCCGATTTTCCGGTCGGCGGTGATGGGGGGAACGAATGAAACGATGACGGAAGCTGTGACAACACTGGAACAATGGCGCGCGTGGCGCAGCGAGGGGTTCAACACGCTGCCGTTGCTTAGGCGCGTGCACCTCAAACCGGGCGAGGATCGGCCGGCCGAGTGGAGCGGCGCGTGGGCGGCGGCGTATCCCCACGCGATCGTGCTCGAGAGCGGCAAGGACGGCCGGTACACGTACCTCGGCCTCCGGCCGTCGGCCGTGCTGCGCGGCAAGGGAAGCGAAGCCGTGGCGACGGAGACGGGCGAAGCAGCGGGCGAGGCGGTGATTGGCAATGCAGCCGTGATCGGTCAGGCGGCGATTGGAGCGGCAGTGAACCGCGGCGCAGAGGCGATTCGCGGCGCAGGGACGACCGGTCAGAAGGATTCGCCGCCGACGCGGCGCTTCACCGGCAAGCCGCTTGACGTGGTACGCGCCTGGATCACGGGGCGCCGGGGGCCGTCGCTGCCGGACGGACCGAAGTGGACGGGCGGCATCGCCGGGCTATTCGCCTACGACATCGTCCGCTCGATCGAGCGGCTGCCCGAGCTGGCAGCCGATGATCTCGGCCTGCCGGACTACCTGTTCCTTAAGCTGGACGAGCTGTGGATCATCGACCACGAGGCGCGGGAGCTGATTCTCTCCTGCCACGTAGAGGTGCCGGACGGGACGGACGACGTCGGGCTGGCCGACCTGTATGATGAAGCGCTGCAACATACCGAGCGCATGCGGGAGATCTGGGCGGGCATCGCGGCGGCCGCCCGCGCGCCGGAGGCGGAGCGGCGGCTTGCGGAGCGGCGAAAAGCGATGGAAGCGGACCGGCTCGAGATCGACATCGACGCGCTCGAAGGGCTGATCCGCCCGTTCAGCAAGCGGGCTTACATGGACGCGGTCGAGCGGATCCGCGACTACATCGCGCAGGGCGACGTGTTCCAGGTGAACCTGTCGCAGCGGATGAGCAAGCGGTCGTCGGCCGACCCGGACGCGCTGTACGAATGGCTGCGGTTGTTCAATCCGTCGCCGTACATGGGCTACCTGCGCTGCCCCGATTTCCGGCTCGTCTCGGCGTCGCCGGAGCTGCTCGTCGCGATGCGCGGCGGGGTCCTCTCGACCCGGCCGATCGCCGGCACGCGCCGCCGCGGCCGCACGCCCGGGGAAGACCGGCGGATGGCGGAAGAGCTGCTCGCGAGCGAGAAGGAGCGGGCCGAGCACATCATGCTCGTCGACCTCGAGCGGAACGATCTCGGACGGATCTCGCGGTACGGCACCGTCCGGGTTAAGGAACTGATGACGATCGAATACTATTCCCACGTCATGCATCTCGTCTCGCAGGTGGAGGGAGAGCTGGCGGAAGGGAAGGATGCGCTGGACGTGATCGGGGCTGTTTTTCCCGGCGGGACGATTACGGGTGCGCCCAAGGTGCGCACGATGGAGATTCTCGAGGAGCTGGAGCCGACGCGGCGCGGTCCGTACTATGGCTCCCTCGGCTGGATTGACTATAGCGGGGATATGGCATTTAATATTCTTATACGCACGATGGTCGTCCGGGACGGCTGCGTGCATATTCAAGCCGGCGGCGGGATCGTGATCGACTCCGACCCCGAGCGGGAGTACAAGGAATCGCTGAACAAGGCCAAGGCGCTCTGGAAGGCGGTTCAATATGTCGAACGCGAAGCGGAAGGCGCGCTTTCGCATGCGGCCGGGGCGGAGAGGCCCGCGAAGGAGGAACGGCGATGATTCTGGTCATCGACAACTACGATTCGTTCACGTATAATCTGGTGCAATATTTGGGCGAGCTCGGCGAGGAGATCGTCGTCAGGCGGAACGACGAGATCGACCTTGCCGGCATTGAAGCGCTGGCCCCGGACCATATTCTGATCTCGCCCGGTCCCTGCACGCCGAACGAGGCGGGCATCAGCCTCGCGCTCATCGACCATTTCAAAGGGAAAATTCCGATCTTCGGCGTCTGCCTCGGCCACCAGGCGATCGGCCAGGCGTTCGGCGGCGAAGTGGTGCGTGCGGAAAATTTGATGCACGGCAAGACGAGCGAGATCCATCATACGGGCAAGGGCGTATTCGCCGGGCTGCCGAACCCGTTTACGGCGACCCGCTACCATTCGCTCATCGTGAAGCGGGAGACATTGCCGGACTGTCTCGAGATTACAGCCGAGACGGAAGCCGGCGAGATCATGGGGATTCGGCACAAAACCTATCCCATCGAAGGGGTGCAGTTCCATCCCGAGTCGATCATGACGGAGCACGGGAGGATGATGCTGCGCCATTTCCTCGCGTACAGGGCGGGTGCCGTCCGATGAGAATCGGGCTGAACGGCGCCGTGCTCGAAGCGGGCAAGGCCGTGATTCCGGCGTTGGATCACGGCCTTCTTTACGGGATCGGGCTGTTCGAGACGTTCCGCACGTACGGCGGCGTGCCGTATGCGCTTGACCGCCGGCTCGCCCGACTGCGGCAGGGGTGCGAAACGCTCGGCATCCGTTGGACAATGACGGATGCGGAAGTCCGAAGATGGCTGGCGGCGGTGCTGGAAGCGAACGGGCTGGCCGACGCGTATGTCCGCCTGACCGTGACCGCCGGCGACGCGGGGCTCGGCCTGAACGACGGGCCGTATGAGCGGCCGAACACGCTGCTCATGGTCAAGCCCTTGCCGCCGCTGGGCGGGCGGCTGTACCGTGAAGGGCGCGAGCTGCGGATCTTGCGGACGCCGCGGGGCATGCCCGAGACGCCGGTTCGGCTCAAATCGCTTCATTACATGACGAATGTGCTGGCGAAAAGGGAGCTTGCGGCGAGCGGCGCGCCGGCGGGGGCGGAAGGGCTGATGCTGACGCGGGAAGGGTGGCTTGCCGAAGGGATCGTGAGCAATCTTTTCTTCGTGAAGGACGGCATCGTGCGGACCCCCGCCATCGCAACCGGCATCCTGCCCGGCATCACGCGCGCGTTGACGCTGGAGCTGGCCCGGTCCGAGGGGCTGGAGACGGAAGAAGGATACTATACGGCGGCCGACCTGCTCATGGCCGACGAAGTCTGGCTGACCGGCTCGGTGCAGGAGATTGTGCCGGTGACGCGGATCGCGGAGGCGGACGGGACGGTGCGCACGGTCGGAAGCGGGCTTGCCGGGCCGGTGACGACAAGGCTGCTCGAGGCGTACCGCGCTAAGGTGCGGCGCTCCATCGGCGCGGCGGCGGAAGGAGTTTGGTGATGCAATGAGACCGGTATTCTGGAGCCGGACATATGAGCTGGCCGGCGGCGTGAATCTGGAATTGGGAAGACGGACGCTCGTTATGGGCATCCTGAACGTGACGCCGGATTCGTTCTCCGACGGCGGGCGGTACCTGGCGGTGGACGCGGCCGTCGAACATGCCGTGCGGATGGTCGAAGCCGGGGCGGACATTCTCGACATCGGCGGCGAATCGACGCGGCCGGGACATGAGCCGGTGCCCGCGGACGAGGAGATCCGGCGCGTCATCCCGGTCATCCGGGCGGTGCGCGAGGCGTTGCCGCATGTGCCGCTCTCGATCGACACGTACAAGGCGGAGACGGCGCGGAAGGCGCTTGAAGCGGGCGTGCACATCATCAACGACATTTGGGGGCTTGCGGCCGATCCGGAGATGGCGCGCACCGCGGCCGAATTCGGCTGTCCGGTCGTCATCAGCCACAACCGGCGCGAAACCGGCGGGTATGCCGATATCGCCCGGGACGTGGCGGCCGATCTGCTGGCATCGGTGCGGACGGCGCTTGATGCGGGTGTCGATCCGTACAACATCTGGCTCGACCCGGGCATCGGTTTCGCGAAAGAATATGAGGACAATCTCGACATGATGGGCCGGCTCGCCGAACTTGTCCGGCTGGGTTACCCGGTGCTGCTCGGCACGTCCCGCAAACGGTTCATCCGCCATACGCTTGATCTGCCGACGGACGACGTCGTCGAAGGAACGGCCGCGACCGTCGCCCTCGGCATCGCCCAAGGCTGCCAGGTCGTGCGCGTGCATGACGTGGACCGCATCGTCCGGACGGTGCGGATGACCGATGCGGTGGTCTATCGGCAGGCCGACATTCGCGGGGAGGCGGGCGTACCATGGACAAAATGATCGTGCGCGGCATGCGTTTTTTCGGCTATCACGGCGTCATTCCGGAGGAGAACCGGCTCGGCCAGCAATTCATGGTGGATGTGGAGCTTGCGCTTGAGCTGGAGGAAGCGGCGGCGGCGGACGACCTGGCGAAGACGATCAACTACGCCGATCTGCACGCGCGGGTGAAGCGAATCGTCGAAGGTCCGCCGTGCAGGCTGATCGAAGCGCTCGCCCGCCGTATTGCAACCGATCTGCTCGACACTTATACTAATATAAATGAAGTTCTGGTCCGCGTGACGAAGCCGCATCCGCCGTTTGACATCCATTTCGACGGCGTGACCGTGGAATTGCGCAGAAAGCGGGAACAACATGACGGGCAAGGATGACATCAAGGCGCCGGCCGGACGGCGCGCCTATATCGCGCTCGGCTCCAATCTGGGAGACAGGGAAGCGCAGCTTGCGGAGGCCTTGCGGCGGCTTCACGCTCGCGACGGCATTACGGTCGACCGGGTGTCCGCCGTCTACGAGACGGATCCGGTCGGGTATGTCGACCAGCCGAAATTTCTCAACATGGCGGCCGCGCTGACGACGGAGCGGCAGCCGCTCGATTTGCTGCGGGAGATGCTGGAAGTGGAGCGGGAACTCGGCAGGGTGCGGAATATCCGCTTCGGTCCGCGCACGATCGACCTTGATCTGCTGCTGATGGACGGCGCCGAGCTTGCGACGGAAGAGCTGACGCTTCCCCATCCCCGGATGATGGAGCGGGCATTCGTGCTCGTGCCGCTGCTCGAAGTGCTGGATGAACACGCATCCTGCAGGCCGGCGGTCGAGTCGGCGGCCCGTGCGGCGCTCTCGCAGGGAAAGGATGGCATCGCAAGATGGACAACGATCACCTGGCCTTGCGCATCCGCGCATTTCGAAAACTGAAAGGACTGACCCAGCAGCAGCTGGCGGACCGGATGGGCGTCTCGGTTGCCGTGCTCGGCTCGCTCGAGCGGGGCACGCGCCGGCCCGATTCCAAGCTGATGCAGCGCATTGCCGAGTCGCTCGGCATCGATTACGACGAACTGACGGGAAACGAGCCCGGCGCCTGACGCTCCGGGCGGCGGTTATGGCGTGCACGGCATCAGATGCGGTTTAAGGGTGCGGTGCGCGCTTTGCGTTGATCTTTTTTGCCTGAACCGGCGGGAAGGAGGCGATGGAACATGCTCAAGATCGGCGATATTGAACTCAAGAATCAGGTGGTGCTCGCGCCGATGGCCGGCGTGTGCAACCCCGCTTTCCGGCTGATCGCGAAGGAGTTCGGATGCGGACTGGTCTGCGCCGAGATGGTCAGCGACAAGGCGATTATTCACGGCAACAAGCGGACGATGGAAATGCTCTATGTGGACGAGCGGGAGAAGCCGCTCAGCCTGCAAATTTTCGGGGGCGACCGCAAGTCGCTTGTCGAGGCGGCGAAAGTCGTCGACAAGCAGACGAACGCCGACATCATCGACATCAACATGGGCTGCCCCGTGCCGAAGGTGACGAAATGCGACGCCGGCGCGCGCTGGCTGCTCGATCCGGACAAAATTTACGAGATGGTGGCGGCTGTCGTCGATGCCGTCGAGAAGCCGGTCACCGTGAAGATGCGGATCGGCTGGGACGACCAGCACATTTACGCCGTCGAGAACGCGCGCGCGGTCGAACGGGCCGGCGGCAAGGCGGTCGCCGTTCACGGGCGCACCCGGGAGCAGCTGTACACGGGCAAGGCCGACTGGAATGTGATCAAGGAAGTGAAGGAGGCCGTCTCGATTCCGGTCATCGGCAACGGCGACGTCTTCACGCCGGAGGACGCGAAGCGGATGCTGGAGACGACCGGCGTAGACGGCGTCATGATCGGCCGGGGAGCGCTCGGCAACCCGTGGATGCTGTACCGGACCGTCCATTATCTGACGACTGGCGAGCTTCTGCCCGAGCCGACGCCGAAGGAGAAGGTCGAAATCGCCGTTCTGCACATGGACCGCCTCATCGCGCTGAAGGGCGAGGCGCAGGCGGTCCGGGAGATGCGCAAGCATCTCGCCTGGTACCTGAAGGGACTGCCGCGGGCCGCCCGCGTGAAGGATCAGATCATGGAAGAGACAAGCCGGGATCGCATGGTAAGCATCCTGAACGACTACGTCGACTCGCTGGAGGAGACGGTCGGCACCGCCTGAATCATGAACGGCCGCGCGGCTGGTCCGCGCGGCTTCGCGGTTCCGCCGGGGCGTCAGGCAGGCACCCCGGCGAGATTGACATACCCGACGGGTATGACCTATAATCATGCAATAACATTGACCCGACCGCAGGCCAGCGGGTAGTTGCAAGTGTCATGACCGGCCGGAGCGGCAATATATTATAGCGAGTTCAGTTCTTATAGGGTATGAAAATTCGCTACGACGGGAGAATCGTTAGATGAGCGACAAAGAAATCATTCTTACGCAAGACGGTTTGAAACGGCTCGAAGAGGAGCTGGAAAACCTCAAATCGGTGAAGCGGCGCGAGGTGGCAGAGCGGATCAAGATCGCCATCGGCTACGGCGACATCAGCGAGAACTCCGAGTATGAAGACGCCAAGAACGAGCAGGCCTTCATCGAAGGGCGAATCATCACCCTGGAGAAAATGCTTCGCAACGCCCGCATCATCAACAACGACGAGATCGACACGGACACGGTCAGCATCGGCTCGATCGTGACGGTGGAAGACGTCGAGTACGGCGACACGATGGAGTACGTGATCGTCGGCACGGCGGAAGCGGATCCGTCGCAGAACAAGATTTCGAACGAAAGCCCTGTCGGCAAGGCGATTCTCGGCAAGAAGAAGGGAACCGTCGTCGACGTGAATGTACCCGCGGGCATCATCAAATACAAGATTGTCGACATCAAGAAGTGAGAAGGGCATAAGGGCATGGTGCAAAAGCTTCCTCCGGAAGCTTTTTTTTCCGACGATGTGGACTTGTAAGTCATTCCGCCCATAAGTTCGCTTATCGGCTATCTGAACAAGGAGTTGGGACATTTGGATCATCAGCAGCAAGGCGGCAGTGTGGAAACGGCCGGACAGGAGCAGGAACTGAGCGAGCTGCTCCGCATCCGGCGAAGCAAGTTGGACGAGCTCCGGAAACTCGGGCTGGACCCGTTCGGCCGGAAGTACGAGCGGACGCATCAGGCGCAGGAGATTCTGGACGCGTACGATGCGCTGGAGACGGAGGAGCTTGAGGCGAAGCAGGTATCCGTCAGCATCGCCGGACGGATCATGCAGAAGCGGTCCATGGGGAAGGCGTCGTTCGCCCACATCCAGGACCTGTCGGGCAGGATCCAGATCTACGTCCGTCAGGACGCGGTCGGCGAGACGGCGTACAAGGCGTTCTCGATGCTCGACATCGGCGACATCATCGGGGTGAAGGGCACCGTCTTCAAGACGAAGACCGGCGAGACTTCCGTCAAGGTCCAGGAGCTGGAGGTGCTGACGAAGTCGCTGCTGCCGCTTCCGGACAAGTATCACGGGCTGAAAGACGTCGAGCTGCGCTACCGGCAGCGCTACGTCGATCTGATCGTCAATCCGGACGTGAAGCAGACGTTCATCACCCGTTCCCGCATCATCCAATCGATGCGGCGCTATCTGGACAGCCACGGCTATCTCGAAGTCGAGACGCCGACGCTGCACGCGATCGCCGGGGGCGCGGCGGCGCGGCCGTTCATCACGCATCACAACGCGCTGGACATGCAGCTCTACATGCGGATCGCGATCGAGCTGCATCTGAAGCGGCTGATCGTCGGCGGTCTGGAGAAGGTGTACGAGATCGGCCGGGTGTACCGGAACGAGGGCGTGTCGACGCGTCACAATCCGGAGTTCACGATGCTGGAGCTGTACGAGGCCTACGCCGACTACCGCGACATCATGACGCTGACCGAGAACCTGATCGCGCATATCGCGCAGGACGTGCTCGGCACGACGAAGATCACGTACCAGGGGATGGAGATCGACCTGGCCCCGCCGTGGCGCCGGGTTTCGATGGTCGAGCTCGTCAAGGAAGCGACGGGCATCGACTTCACGAAGCAGATGAGCGACGAAGAGGCGCATGAACTGGCGAAGGCGCACGGCGTGCCGGTCGAGCCGCACATGCAGTTCGGCCATATCGTCAACGCGTTCTTCGAAAAGTTCTGCGAGCACACGCTTATCCAGCCGACGTTCGTCACGGGCCATCCGGTGGCGATCTCGCCGCTGGCGAAGAAGAATGACGAAGATCCGCGCTTTACGGACCGGTTCGAACTGTTCATCGTCGCGCGGGAGCATGCGAACGCGTTCACCGAGCTGAACGATCCGATCGACCAGCGCGAACGGTTCGAGGCGCAGCTTGCCGAACGCGAGCAAGGCAACGACGAGGCGCATGAAATGGACGAGGATTTCCTGCGCGCGCTGGAATACGGCATGCCGCCGACCGGCGGGCTCGGCATCGGCATCGACCGTCTGGTCATGCTGCTGACGGATGCGCCGTCGATCCGGGATGTGCTGCTGTTCCCGCATATGCGGGATCGCGCCGGCGAATAACGCTTGTTGGCTTGAGACCGCCTGCAGCTGTTGCGGGCGGTCTTTGTTGTGCAGAACGGCGGCGAGCGATTTCTTCCTAAGCTGGCGGAATCTCCTTCTCAACTGGACGAGGCTGCGTGCCCATACTAAAGGCACACCACGTTGCGGAGGAACGCCCATGACAGGACGTGCGCTCACGGTGAGAGGAATGGCGCTCGCCGCGGCGGTGCTGCTGGCCGGCGGCTGCGCGGCCGGGGATGGAGCGGAGGATCGGCGGAAGGAACGTCAGCCGGCGGACCAACGGATGTCGGAGTTCGTGCAGGCGGATCCCGGGGCGGAGCATCCGTCCATGACGGAAACGTCAAAACCGAATGGCAGGGCGGACGAGTCCGCGCCGGTTCGGCGGTCTGCCGAGCGGGACGCATTTGAACCCCGCGGCCGTGCCGGCTCCGATGCGCCAGCGATTCCGGACGACATCCGGGGCATCTATGTCTCCGGCTGGATCGCCGGCAGCAAGGAGCCGATGGAGCGGCTGATCCGGCTCGTCGACGAGACGGACCTGAACGCGATGGTCATCGACGTGAAGAACGACTACGGCCAGCTGACCTACCGGTCGTCGCTGCCGGAAGTCCGCGCCGTCGGCGCCGACCGCGGGGCGCAGGTCCGCGACATGGCCGGCCTGCTCAGGCGGCTGAAGGCGAAGCGGATCTATACGATCGGGCGCGTCGTCGTGTTCAAGGATCCGCTGCTGGCCCGCGCGAAGCCGGAATGGGCGTTCCATACGGCGTCCGGCGCGCTGTGGCGGGACCGGAAAGGGCAGCCCTGGGTCGAGCCGTACCGGCCGGAAGTGCGGGCCTACAACATCGCCATTGCGAAGGAAGCGGCCGCGCTCGGATTCGACGAAATCCAGTTCGACTATGTCCGGTTCCCCGACAACGGGGAAGCGATGGACCGCGTCGTCCGCTACCGCAACCCGGAAGGGTGGACGAAGCGGGAAGCGATCGGCCGGTTTCTCCGCGATGCGCGCAGCGCGCTGCATGCAACCGGCACGGCGCTGTCGGCGGACGTGTTCGGCCTGGTCACGACGGCGCGTGACGACATGGGCATCGGCCAGACGTGGCGGGAGATCGCCCCGGCGGTGGATGTCATCTCCCCGATGGTCTACCCGTCCCATTACGCCGGGGGGACGTACGGCATCCGGCACCCCGACCTGGCGCCGTCGGCCGTCGTCCGGCATGCCCTGGATGATGCCGGCAAGCGCAACCGGGTGCTTTCGGCGGAGGGCGCAAGTCCCGCGAAGATCCGGCCGTGGCTCCAGGCGTTCACCGCCGCCTGGCTGCGCCCGCACCAGCCGTACCGGGCGAGGCAGATCCGCGAGCAGATCCGCGCCGCCGAGGAGGCGGGCGTGAAGCAATTTCTGCTCTGGAACCCGTCCTGCACGTACGATTACCGCTGACGCCGAAGCGCGTTTCGGGGCATCCCGACTGTCCTTGACAGGCCCAAAACCGCTTTGATAATATAACGACAATATACACAGGGAGCCGGTGCCGCGCGGGCTGCGGCCTGCGGTATCCGGCCGCCGGAATGTGTCGAACCGGACCTTCGGGTCCGCATCATCGAGGAGGAACCAACTGTGTGGGAAACGAAGTTTGCCAAGGAAGGGCTGACGTTCGATGACGTGCTGCTCATTCCGCGCAAATCGGAGGTACTGCCGAGGGAAGTCGACGTATCCGTCAAGCTGAGCGGCAGCGTGAAGCTGAACATTCCGCTCATCAGCGCGGGCATGGACACGGTGACGGAGTCGGCAATGGCGATCGCGATTGCGCGGGAAGGCGGCATCGGCATCATCCACAAGAACATGTCGGCGGCCCAGCAAGCGGAAGAAGTCGACCGGGTCAAGCGCTCGGAGAGCGGCGTCATCACGAACCCGTTCTCGCTGACGCCGGAGCATCACGTCTACGACGCCGAGGAACTGATGGGCAAGTACCGGATCTCGGGCGTGCCGATCGTGGATGGCGACGGCAAGCTGGTCGGCATTCTGACGAACCGCGACCTGCGTTTTGTCCATGACTACTCGATCAAGATCAAGGAAGTCATGACCCGCGACAACCTCGTGACGGCGCCCGTCGGCACGACGCTGCAGCAGGCCGAAGGGATTCTCCAGCGGCACAAGATAGAGAAATTGCCGCTCGTCGACGAGAACAACGTGCTGAAAGGCCTCATCACGATCAAGGACATCGAGAAGGCGATCCAGTTCCCGAATGCGGCGAAGGACGCGCAGGGACGGCTGCTCTGCGGCGCCGCGATCGGCATTTCCAAGGACACCTTCGAGCGGGCGGAGGCGCTGGTCAAAGCCGGCGTCGACGTGATCGTCGTCGACTCGGCGCACGGCCACCACGTCAATATCATCGAGACGGTCCGCAAGCTGCGCGCGCTGTATCCGGACCTGACGATCGTCGCGGGCAACGTGGCGACGGGCGAAGCGACGCGCGACCTGATCGAAGCCGGCGCTTCGATCGTCAAAGTCGGCATCGGGCCGGGCTCCATCTGCACGACCCGGGTCATCGCCGGCATCGGCGTGCCGCAGATTACGGCGATCTATGACTGCGCGACGGTGGCGCGCCAGTACGGCGTGCCGATCATCGCGGACGGCGGCATCAAATATTCCGGCGACATTACGAAGGCGATCGCGGCAGGCGCCAGTGCGGTCATGATCGGCAGCCTGTTCGCGGGCACGGAGGAGAGCCCGGGCGAATCGGAGATCTACCAGGGCCGGAGGTTCAAGGTTTACCGCGGCATGGGATCGCTCGGCGCAATGAAGGAAGGCAGCGGCGACCGCTACTTCCAGGAGAACGAGAGCAAGCTCGTGCCGGAAGGCATCGAAGGCCGGGTGCCGTACAAGGGCCCGCTGGCCGACACGGTCCATCAGCTGATCGGCGGGCTGCGCGCCGGCATGGGCTACTGCGGCGCGCGCAACATCCAGGAGCTGATCAACGACACGCAATTTATCCGGATTACGAACGCCGGCCTCAGGGAGAGCCATCCCCACGACGTGCAGATTACGAAGGAAGCGCCGAACTATTCGCTGTAACAAGCGGCTTCCCGGAATCGCACTTGCTGCGCACACCCTGCAACGGGACGCGGACTCGACAAGGTCCGCGTTTTTCTGTAGATGCGGGCGCCGTGCGGAGCGGGCGGTCTTTCGGGATTCCCGGTTTTTCTGCCCGGAAAGACTGTGATACAATTAGGGACGATACGACACGGGGAGAAAGGGGAAACGGAGTTGAACGACCACGGGAAACGGTCTGTCCGAATGCGGACCTTGGCAGCTGTTCTGGCCGTGTTGTTTGTTGTGTATGCGCTCGGGGCCGTGCCTGCGGTCCTGGCGGAAGAAGGTACGGCGACGGTATCGGGAACGACGTTCCAGCTCGGCGAATCGGTTGACGCGGCCATCCTGATCGATTTCGAGACGGGACAAGTCCTGTATGAACGCAATGCGGATCAGCCCAGACCGCCTGCCAGCATGACGAAACTGATGACGGAATATATCGTGCTCAGCCGGATTGCGGAGGGCAAATTGAACTGGTCGGACGTTGTGCCGGTCAGCAAGGAGGCGGCTTCGACGCCGGCCGACGGTTCGCAGATCTATCTGGCTGAGGGCGACAAGCATACGGTTGAGGAATTGTACATTGCGATGGCTGTCGGCTCGGCCAACGACGCGACGGTCGCGCTCGCATCCTATATCGCCGGCTCGGAAGCCGCATTTGTCGACATCATGAACGATACGGCGCGTGAGCTCGGGCTGTCCACGGCGCACTTCACAGGGGCGACCGGCCTGCAGGAAGACACGGTGATTTCGGCCCGTGATCTGTCGAAGCTCGCGCGGGTCATTCTGCAGCAGCACGGCGAGACGTTCCTGAAATATTCGAGCATCACGCAGTACAAATTCCGCGAGCGGGACAAGGATCCGATGATCAACTACAACTGGATGCTCGAAGGGAACAAAGATGTGACGAACTTCCGTCAGTACGCCTATGAAGGCGTCGACGGGATGAAGACCGGCTACATCAGCGCAGCGGGCTACTGCTTCACGGGTACGGCGAAACGCGGCGACATGCGGCTGATCAGCGTCGTGATGGGCACCGACTCGATGGGCGAACGGTTCCTGGAGACGGCGAAACTGTTTGACTACGGGTTCAACAATTTCGAGATGAAGACGGTCGTGGCCCCGAAATCGGTTGTAGAATCGGTGGAAACGGTCAAGATTAAGAAAGGCGTCAAGACCGAAGTGCCGGTTGTGACCGAATCGGATGTCACCTTCCTTGTCCGCAAGGGCGTCGAGCCGCAGATCGAAGTGTCGAACGTTGAAGTTCTGCCGCCGGAAGAGCTTGTCGCACCGCTGCCGGCGGGCACGAAAGCCGGCTCCGTCACCTACGTTTATACGGACGGCGCGAACAAGCTGGAGAAGACGGTCAACCTGATCACGGGCGAGGAAGCGAAGAAGGGCAGCTGGTGGCGGCTCATGTTCCGCGGCATCGGCGACTTTTTCCGCAATCTGTTCAAGGGCATCATCGGGTAGAACGCCGACCGGACGCATATTCTGCGCAGTTGCCGGCGTCGGCTCGTTCATTTAAAATATAGGTTTAGTACGAATTCGGACACTACGTGTCGAGTGGGAGGAACTTGAAGACATGGAAACCGGTACGACTCGCGTGAAACGCGGCATGGCCGAAATGCAGAAGGGCGGCGTCATCATGGACGTGATGAACGCCGAGCAGGCGAAGATCGCCGAAGCGGCCGGCGCCGTGGCGGTCATGGCGCTTGAACGGGTTCCCGCGGATATCCGCGCCGCCGGCGGCGTCGCCCGGATGGCCGATCCGACGGTCGTGGAAGAGGTCATGAAGGCCGTCTCGATTCCCGTCATGGCGAAGGCGCGGATCGGGCATTTCGTCGAAGCGAAGGTGCTGGAAGCGCTCGGCGTCGACTACATCGACGAGAGCGAAGTGCTGACGCCCGCGGATGAAGTCTATCATATCGACAAGCACCAGTTCACGGTGCCGTTCGTCTGCGGCGCGAAGGATCTGGGCGAGGCGCTGCGCCGCATCCAGGAGGGCGCTTCGATGATCCGGACGAAGGGCGAGCCGGGCACGGGCAATATCGTCGAGGCGGTCCGCCACATGCGGCTGATCATGAGCCAGATCCGCAAAGTGCAGAATATGTCGAAAGACGAGCTGTACAACGAGGCGAAAGTGCTCGGCGTGCCGTACGATCTGCTGCGTTATGTTCACGAGAACGGCAAGCTGCCGGTCGTCAATTTCGCGGCGGGCGGCGTGGCGACGCCGGCCGATGCGGCGCTCATGATGCATCTCGGCGCGGACGGGGTGTTCGTCGGCTCGGGCATTTTCAAGTCGGACAATCCGGAGAAATTCGCCCGCGCGATCGTGGAAGCGACGACGCATTACGAGGACTACGCGCTGATTGCCGAAGTGTCCAAAAATCTGGGCACGCCGATGAAAGGCATCGAGATCTCGCAGCTGACCGGCTACGACCGGATGCAGGATCGCAGCGTGTAATCGGGCCCTCGAGGGAAGAAGGGATCCACTTTGACCATCAAAATTGGCGTGTTGGCGCTGCAAGGCGCCGTCGCGGAACATATCCGCTCGCTTCAACAAGCGGGAGCGGAAGCCGTCGCCGTCAAGCGGGTTGAACAGCTTTCGGAGCTGCACGGTCTGGTCATTCCGGGCGGGGAGAGCACGACGATCGGCAAGCTCATGCGCAAATACGGTTTCATCGAAGCCATCCGTCAGTTCGCGGCGGATGGCAAGCCGATCTTCGGCACCTGCGCCGGGCTGATCGTGCTCGCGCAGCGGATCGACGGCGGAGAGGAACCCCACCTTGGCTTGATGGACATGACGGTTGTGCGCAACGCGTTCGGCCGTCAGCGCGAGAGCTTCGAGACGGATCTGGAGGTGGCCGGGCTGGACCGGCCGCTCCGGGCGGTCTTCATCCGCGCGCCGCTCATCAAGGAAGTCGGTCCGGGCGTCGAGGTGCTGTCCGTCTATAACGGCGAGATCGTCGCCGCGCGGCAGAACCGTCTGCTGGCCTGCTCATTCCATCCGGAGCTGACGGACGACAGCGCCCTGCACGCTTACTTCGTCGCCATGGCCGAGGAAGCGGCGGCAGAGAAGAGCGTGAATCAGAGAGGGGTATAGAAGAACGTGTTGGACGTCAAGCTGCTCCGCAGCGATTATGACAGAGTGATCCGGGCGCTCGAGCAACGCGGCATGTCGACGGAGCTCATCGACGGTTTTCCGGAGTTGGACCGCCGCCGCCGCGAGCTGCTGACCGAGTCCGAGCGGCTGAAGAACCGGCGGAACACGGTGTCGCAGGAAGTGGCCAAGATCAAGCGCGAAGGCGGCGACGCCGAAGCGCTGATCGTCGAGATGCGCGAGGTCGGCGACCGGATCAAGGCATTGGACGATGAAGTGCGGGAGTTGGAGGCGAAGATCGAGCGCATCTTGCTCGCCGTTCCGAATATTCCGCACGAGTCGGTGCCGATCGGCGAGTCGGAAGCGGACAATGTGGAGATCCGGCGATACGGGGAGCCTCCGTCCTTCCCTTTCGAACCGAAATCGCACTGGGAGATCGCCGACCGGCTCGGCATTCTCGATTTCGAATCGGCCGCGCGCACGACCGGCTCGCGGTTTGTCTTCTACCGCGGACTCGGCGCAAGGCTTGAGCGCGCGCTGATCAATTTCATGATGGATCTGCACGCGGATCGGCACGGATACGAGGAAGTGCTGCCGCCGTACATCGTGCATCGCGACAGCCTGATCGGCACCGGCCAGCTGCCGAAGTTCGAGGAAGACCTGTTCAAGGTCGAAGGGATGGAGTTCTTCCTGATTCCGACGGCGGAGGTGCCGGTGACGAACCTGTACCGGGAGACGATTCTGGACGCGTCGGATCTGCCGAAGAATTTCGTGGCGTATTCGGCCTGCTTCCGCGCCGAGGCGGGGGCGGCCGGGCGCGACACGCGCGGTCTGATCCGGCAGCACCAATTCAACAAGGTCGAGCTCGTGAAGTACGTGAAGCCCGAGGATTCCTACGCGGAACTGGAGAAGCTGACGGCCGACGCGGAGCAGGTGCTCAAGGAGCTCGGCCTGCCCTATCGCGTGATGGCGCTGTGCACGGGCGACATGGGCTTCGCCGCGGCGAAGACGTACGATCTGGAGGTGTGGCTGCCGAGCTACGGCACCTACCGCGAGATTTCGTCCTGCACGAACTTCGAGGAGTTCCAGGCGCGCCGTGCGGGCATCCGGTTCCGCCGCGAGCCGAAGGGCAAGCCGGAGTATATCCATACGCTGAACGGGTCCGGGCTTGCGGTGGGCCGCACCGTCGCGGCCATCCTCGAGAACTATCAGCAGGAGGACGGATCGGTGCTGATTCCCGAAGTTCTCCGTCCGTACATGGGCGGACTCGACGCGATCCGGCCCGCGTAAGCCGCTCCTGATGTTTCCGGCCGCGATCGGTTGTCAGCCGATCGCGGCTTGTGATAAAATGTTCTGTGCTTCATCCAGCGCGGAGAGATACCGAAGTGGTCATAACGGGGCGGTCTTGAAAACCGTTAGGGCGCAAGCCCACGTGGGTTCGAATCCCACTCTCTCCGCCATAAATGCAAACATCTAAGCCGACCTCCGGGGTCGGCTTTGCTTGTTGATAAACCAACGTCCGGTTTTTTACGGGCTTCCTTTATTGGGCTGCCGGCATCATGGAGCTTTGGCTTCGAAAAGTATCTCGTTAGCGGTACATGACCCTCCTTGTCTGGGAATCGGCCGTCGGGGCGAGGAGATGTTTGTTCTTCCGCGGCCCGGGGCACAATAGCGTTGATGCCGCATGCGGCGGGAAGCGGAGGTGCTTGATATGACCGGAAAAGACCAATTGACCATACCGCAGGACGAACTGGTCGAGGCGTGGCGTCGCACGCTGCCGGAGCGGCTAAACGCCGGGGATTCGGCCGAAGTCCGGGCGGACGGGACGGATCCGGGGGCGCTGCGCGTAACGATTCACGCGTCCGGCCGGCAAAAGTACAAGCTGGATTTCGCCGTCCGTTATCTGGACAGCCGGGAAATCGATGTCGAGCTGGTGGATGTGGAAAGCGGCGGGAGATCGATTGACGAGCATGCCGAGGCGGTCCGGGAATTGATCTCCGACTACCGGCGCCATCTGCATGAATGCGCCCAGTCGCTGCATGATCTGACCCACGCCTAGGCACAGCATCGCGAAGGAGGGTCAAACCTTGACGAAGCCGAGGTCGCAGGCCGTTCCCCGGCCGGGGCAAGGCCGGGACAGCCGGGACGATGCGTTCGACACGGTGAAGGAACCGCTGTCCGGCTCCAAGAAGGTGAAGAACCATAACCACAGCCGGCAAAACCACGGGGAAGGATCTTGAGCGCATCAAAAAGCCGTCAGGCCGGCCGGGACAACCGGCCGGCCTGACCCGCTGACGGAGCCGTCATGCTTCGGCGGACAGAACCTCTTTCTCCATCACATAATCGTCCATGACATAACCTCCGCCGATGTCCGCCACCTGGGTGCGCACGATCCTGAAGCCGTTGCGCTCGTATACCGCGATCGATGAAGCGTTGTGCCGGTTCACGGTCAGCCAGATCGCGCTCAATTTGCGCTCCTTGCACAAATCCGCCAGGAAGCCGATCGCCCGGCTTCCGAACCCCCTTCCCCGGTACGCTTTCAGCAGGTAGAACTTGCTCAGGAACAGTTTCGACGCCTCCGGCTTGATCGCCAGATAACCCGCGGGATCGCCGTCCACCAGCATCAGGTAATACTCGTACCCCTGATTCCCGATCTGATCGGAAATCGCGGGAACGGACTGGAACTTGTCCAGCATGTAATTGATCTGTTCCGCCGTGATGATGCTGATGTAGTGCTCCTTCCAGATTTCGTCGGCGAGCCGCGCCGTGGTCTCAATGTCTTCGGGTGTCGTGACGAGTCGGAATGAGAGCTCCATGCACAATGTCCATCCTTTCTGTGGTCTTCACTCTTTATCCTAACGCTCGGGCGGCCTTTTGCGAAGCTTGAAAATCGATCAACGCCCCGTAACAGACAACAGATCAACGGATGCCATTGCAGGATTTATCCGCCTTCACATCATAAATGCTGCCGATTCGGCGCCGCCCACTTCCCGCACCCGGACGAATCGTTTAAAATAAGATAGCCATGCATGCGGTTGATTAGGAAAGGGGATGCGGGGAGAAATGCGAAGGAGCCGGTGGGCCGTGCTGCTGGCCGTCCTAATGGCGGCCGCGCTGACGTTGTCGGCTTGCGGCAAGAAGACGCCGGTCGGCGAGGCGATGCAGAACGCCTGGGCCGCGTCGATGAAGATGAAATCTTACACGTTCGACGGTTCGTTCGTTATCGACGAGCTGCAACTGCCGTCCGGCGATCGGGGGATGGCGCTGTCTTATTTTGACTCGCTTCGGGACCTGTCGGTTTCCGTCCGCGGCGCGTACGTCCGGGACCCGTTGCGGATGGAGATGATCCTGAAGCTGAAGATCCCGGGCGATCTGGCGTTCACGATCGAGGTTCCGATCATCCTGACGGCTGACAAAATGTATGCGCGGATTCCCGACATTCCGCTGCTGCCGCTCGGGGACGCGGCGGGCAGATTCGTCGAGTTCGATCTGGCCGAACTGGCGGAATCGACGGGCGAGTGGCTGCTGCCGATCGATGTCGAGACGCAGCGGAAGCTGTCGGTCGATATGCTGAACATCCTCATGCGGCATCTGGACGAGGAGGACTACTTCCGTGAACTGAAGAAGGATGAGGTTCCGGGTCTGCCCGCGGATCTGAAGGCCGACCGGTATGTCCGATTCGGCATTACGCAAGACAACTTCGAATCGTTCATTCAGGCGCTGGTCGATCATATCGCGCCGGAACTCATCGATCTCCTGCTTGAGAACGAAGCCTACCGCTCCGCATTGATGCTTACGGAAGACGAGCTGAGGCAAGCGAAGGATGAGCTTGCGGCGAACGATCCGGACTCGCTGCGGAACCGGCTGGAAGAACTGAAGGATAGCCTGACGATCCACGAGCTCGGCATCACGGGCGCAATCCAGGGCGATTATATGGTCTATCAGGCGTTCAAGGGGAAAATCGAGGCGGCGGAAAACGGCGAGACGACCGTCGTCGGCTTCACGTTCAACATCCGCTACGACAACATCAACCGGGACGTGACCTTTGAACACGACATTCCGTCGGACGCGATGAGCATGGAGGAGTTCGGGCAATCGCTCTTTTCCGGTTTCGCGTTCTGAGACGTCACGGCAAGACGGGCCGAACCGCCGCGATATCCGGCGGCTCGGCCCGCGCCGTGTTCAGGGCATGACCGCCATGCGCATCCGATGCGACGGCGGGCTTGAAGGCGTCAGACGGCCTTATTTGTCGTTCTCGAGCAGTTCGACGAGCACTTTCAACTGACGGAACGTGTCCATGTAAGCGTAGCGTCCGCCGGTGTACTCGCCCTTCTGGATGAGCGGCATGCCGCGGCTTTCGAGCTGAAGCACCTTCTCTTGCATGCCGTCGATGACGAAGGCGATGTGATGCGGGCCCTCGCCGTGCCGGTCGAGGTACTCCCGCCAGGTGCTCGGCTCGTGGTCCGGCTCGATCAGTTCGATCTGCAGCTGGCCGGCATCGATGAACGCGAGTTTCGCGCGGGCCGGCGTCCTGGAGCCGCGATACTCGGTCTGCGCGATGTCGACGGTGTCGGTAACGATGATCTTCGGCTTCTCGATGCCCAGAAAATCGGCCCACTCCTGCGCGGTCTTCTCGATGTCGCGGACGAGAATGCCGATCTGCGTGACGACCTTCGTGCCCAGCACATTGTCTGCCATGGAGGATGACACTCCTTTGTTGGTTTGGGTCCGGCGTGCGATCTGACAGCGCCCCGGCTGCCGGGGCCGGACGGACTTGCATTTTCTTACCTTGTCCCGAAACGGGATGCGGTTATGCGCTCGTGAACACGTGTTCACAATCGTCAGCAGAAAAGCCGGCGCCTACAGCCTCCGGCACGAATCGCGGATGACCAGCTCCGACGACGTGACATAGGGCTCGATGAACGGGGTGCCCGTTTCGATGTAGCGGATCAGCCTGTCCGTCAGCTGTTTCATCAGCGATTCGAAGTCGACGCGGACCGTCGTCAGCGCGGGCTGCTGCATGGCGCTCAGCACGTGGTCGTCGAAGCCGATGAGCGAGATGTCATCGGGCACGCGCAGACCGTGCTCCCTGAGGGCTCTCATGGCCCCGAAAGCGACGCTGTCGTTCGCGGCGATGATCGCGGTCGGCAGCGGCTTGCCGCACGCGAGAAGCCGGTGAATCGCTTCGTAGCCGGCCGGTTCGTGAAAATCGCCCGGCAGCACCCAGTCGGGGTTGACCGCAAGTCCGCGGCGCTCCATCGCGCGGCGGAACGATTCGTACTTGTCCGGGCCCGAGTAGCGGTTCATCGCGCCGTTGATGATGCCGATGTCCCGGTGGTTCAGCTCCGCCAGGTAGCCTACGGCCAGCTCCATGCCGGTCGCGTTGTCGAAGTTCACGACGAGCCGGTTCGGATCGGACTTGCCGGGGAGATGCTGGTCGACGATGCCGACGGCGAACCCCTCGGCGATGAGCGATTCGATCAGCGGCTCCTCGTTCGGCGCGCCGATGAAAATGCCGCCGTCGATGCGCCGCTGATAGAAAATTTCCTTCACGCGTTTGACCGCGTCGCTGTCGGAGGTGCTGCGGAGTATATGCGTCAGGACATAGTAGCCGCAGCCCGACGCGTTCTCGATGACGCCGGAGATGAGCATGTTCGCGACGATGTCGCCGGCCACGCTGCCGGCGCCGACGAGGAAGAGCCCGATCGTCCGCGTCTTCTTGCCGGCGAGCACCTGGGCGGACATGTTCGGGAAATAGTTGTATTTCTCGATGACGCGCATGACCTTCTCCCGCGTCTCGGGAGGGACGTTCGGGTAGTTGTTGATGACGCGGCTGACTGTGCTGCGGGAAACTCCGGCCAACCGCGCGATCTCGATGCTGTTGATCTCGCTTCGTCTCGAGGCCATGCGGCGCAAACCTCCATTGCATTGCAAGCGCGTTCAACTAGATGCTACATGCAGGCCGATCGGCTGTCAATAACGGACGAAGGAAATAAAAAAATGCGGGCATGCCCGCATTTTCGTTGTAAATGGTCGAGACGACAGGATTTGAACCTGCGACCTCTTGGTCCCGAACCAAGCGCTCTACCAAGCTGAGCCACGTCTCGATGTGCCGTCATTTCAAACAAGCAATGATGATTTTAGCACAGCCAGATGCCGTTGTAAAGAGCGGAAAGCTAAAAATTTGTGCCAGCGGACCGAAGATGCGCCCCGCCCGACGGCAATCCCGCCTCGGGAGGGCGCTTCATCGGCGACGGGGCGACAGCATCCGCGCCGTAAGGTCAGGCCGGTTCTCCGGCGCGGCCGTTTTCCGCGCCCGGGCCGCTGGCAACATTGGCGGACAGCGCGCGGATGGATCGGATGCGGGACAGGACGAGCGCCGAAGCCGCCGTCAGCAGGCCGCAGATGACGAACATGAAGCCGATGCCCCTGCCCGGTCCCGTGCCGATCAGCCGGCCGACGGTCGGCGCGAGCGGTCCGCCGTCTTCCAGCAGCGGATTGAACACGTAGTCGGCGAGCGGTCCCGCCGTCGCGTAGGCCGCGATGAAGCCGAGCTGGGACAGAATGCCGATGATCCCCCATGCCCGTCCCTGTATCTCGTTCGGAATGTTCGATCGTATCATCACGTCGCAGCTCATGTTCACGAAGGGCATCGCCGCCAGGAACAGGAAGCCCGAAGCGGTGATGAAATACACGTTCGTCGTCGTGCCGATCAGGCTGAACGCGATGCCCGCGATGAACAGACCGGCCGCCAGGATGTCCGCGTAGCGGCGTCCGACGCTGAATATCCCGAGCAGCAGGCTGCTCGCCAGCATGCCGAGCGCGCACAGCGTCTGGATGGTTCCCAGCGTCCGGGCGTCCGAGAAGGAGAGCACCATCGGACCGATCAGCGTCTCCAGAAATCCGAGGAAGAGCGTGACCAGCGAGATCATGAGGATGAGCAGGAAGACGCCGCGATTGACCGTGACCGCTTGCCAGCCGTCCCGAAGCTCCGCCAGCCAGCGGCCGCCTTCGTCCGCCGCGCGCGCCGGCTTCATCCGCTTCCGGATCAGAAACACCGTGAGCACGGCCGTCATGTAGGTGGCGATGTCGATGGCCAGCACCGTTGCGATCCCGAATTGATGAAGCATCCAGCCGGCGAGGAACGGCGACAGCAGGAAGCGGGCGGATTCCGCGAGCTGGACAAGTCCGCTGCCCTTCGAATATTGCTCCCCGGTGAGCAGGTCGGTGGCCGAGGCCTTGTACGCCGGGCTCTGGATGCCGACGAAGACGGAGCTGACGGTCGCGCCGGCGTAGACGGGCCACAGCCCCGGCTCGCCGGCCGTCATGAAGATCAGGATGAACGCGACGCCGGCCGCGGAGCCGATGTCGCCGATGATCATCATGAGCCGCCGGTCGAAGCGGTCCGCCAGGATGCCGCCGATCGGCCGGAGCAATATGGAGGGGAGGAACGACGACAAAGTCACGAGCGCGGCGTGCGTGGCCATCCCCGTGCGCACGTAGGCGTGCACGCCGAGCGCGAAGCCGGTCAGCCCGCTTCCGACCATCGACAGCAGCTGCCCGGCCCAGACGATCAGAAATTTGCGAAAATCCAAACGGTTCCATTCCTTTCAACGCCGAATTTCGATTGATCCATCCCTATGGCGCCGGCATGTCCTTTATGAGCGGCGTCAGAAGCCCAGGCCGGCGAGCCATTCGGTCAGCTCGCTTTCCCGTTCCCGCTGCTCGTCGTCGCTGCCGCTCGCGGGTCTGCCCAGCCTTTTCTCCGCCGCCAGCCGGCCGTCCAGCATGAACAGCACGCGCTCGGCGCAGGATGCGACGCGGGGATCGTGGGTGACCAGCAGGATCGCCGTGCCCCGGCGGTTGATGTCGGCCAGCAGCCGCATGATGTCGCGGGCGGATTGCGAGTTGAGCGCGCCGGTCGGCTCGTCGCCGAACAGAATATCCGGATCGTTGATGAGCGCCCGGCAGATGGCCGCCCGCTGAAGCTGCCCGCCGGAGACTTGCGAGATGTCGCGGTCCGCCAGACGGGCGATGCCGGTCATCTCCATCAGCTCTTCGGCCCGCCGCAGGATGCGCTCTCGGTCCCGTCCGCCCGCCAGCCAGGCGGGCAGGACGATGTTGTCGAGCAGCGTCAGATTGCGCATCAGATGAAAATGCTGGAATACGAAACCGACATGATGCAGGCGGACGACGGCCAGCGCATCTTCGTCCAGATTCGTCAGATCCCTGCCCTTCAGCAGCACCCGGCCGGAAGTTGCCCGGTCCAGACCGCTCAGGGTAAGCAGCAGCGTGGATTTGCCCGAACCGGACGGCCCCATGACGGAAATGAATTCCCCTTGGCCGATCCGCAGACGGATATCCTGAAGAACGGGAGTTTCCCGGCCGTCGTTCCGGAAGGTTTTGCTTACATCCACGGCTTCCAGCAGCGCCATCGCGCCCACGCTCCTTATTCCTTGATCATCTCGGCAATGTTGACTTTGCGGGCCGATTCCGCGCCAATCCATGCGGCCGCGGAGACCGCCAGCATCAAGATCACGGGACACACGACATAGGCCTGCACCGGCTCAATGACAAAGCGGATATCGGACGCGCCGAGGAGCGACCAGACCGCCCCGGCCAGCGATTGCCCGGCCGTATTGGCCAGGATCGTCCCGGCGGCGATGCCGGCGGCCAGCACCGCCAGCGCCATCGCGACATATTGCGTCCGGATGTGCCGGTGCTGAAATCCGATGGCGCGCATGATCGCCGTATGCGATCGATCCCTGGCCGTCAGCAGGTTCAGGAACAGCGCCGTCATCAGCATGGACAGGAAGATCGCGACGGCGAAGGCGAGCATCGCCAGGCTGCGGAGCTGCGCGATCGTCTGCCCCAGCGTCTGCCGGATGTAGCCCGGAAGATCGGTCGCCTTGGCCGGCCCGAACGCCCGCTCATATTCGGCGATCTTCGCCTGCGGGTCGACGCCGGGCTTGAGATCGAGGCTGATCGTGTACCACAGCGCCGCGTCCGGATCATGGGGCAGCCTTGCCTTCGCCGTGCGCCCGCCGTTCGCGATGTCCTGGTAGATGCCGCTGATGACCATTGTCCGCTCTTCGCCGCCCGCAAGCAGCCGGATCGTGTCGCCGACCCGCTTGCCCATCTCCCGCGCGTTCAGGACGGACAGCGCGATCTCGTTGTCGTCTCTCGGCGCGCCGCCCTGCACATACTCCAGGGGGAAGATGGTGAAATCTCCCGATTCGACGTTCAACTGGCCGACGGTGCCGTCGTCGTTCAGCACGCGGAACCGGCTCGCGACCAGCGGAGAGAACCGCTCCACGTCGGCATCCCGCCGGATCGCGTCCACCGCTTCCCGGAACCTCTCTTCCATCCGTTCCGAATGTTGCAGATCGATCCGCAGGTCGCTCCGGCCGATCCCCAGATAGGCGATAAATCCGGGCGACTCCATCGTATTGAGAAAATGGACCGGCACAAGCATCAGAAAGGCGCTCGCGGCGAACACGAAGAACAGCAGCCCGAACATGCGCGGCCGCTGGAAGACGTTCAGCAGGCCGAGGAACACCGGAACGGGCATCAGCCGGCTGCGGTGCAGCCGCCAGCGGCTCCGGCTGATCTCCGCCTCGCCGATGCCGCCCGAGCGCAGCGCCTCCGCCGCCGGGATCCGGCCGAATCGCCGGAGCACCAGCATGCAGAACAGGATCATCAGTCCGCACAGAACGGCGGAGGCGGCGAACGGAAGGGCGAAGTATGCGAGTCCGCGGTCCGTTTTGCCCAGATACAGCGCGATGTCGGACGACATCAGGCGAGCGGCCGGGAAGGAAGCGGCGCAGCCGCACAGGGATGCCGCCGCGGCGAGAGCGGCATGCTTCGCCAGATAGATGCCGCGGATGTGCCGCCGCGAAGCGCCGATCGCCTTCAGCACGCCGATCTCGCGATAGTCCTCTTCCAACGTCGCCAGCAGCGTGAAGCGGACGCACAGCATCGCGATGCACACCAGCAGCAGGCTGACGAGGATCGCCACGGCCGCCAGAACGCCGTCGGTCAGCGCGTTCAGCATGCGGAACAGGTTCAGATCGACGGACGGTCCGGTCTTCGGCAAGTCCGACGCCTGGTACATCGCGTGGAAATCGGCGATTGTCCCGGCGTCCTTCAGCCGGAACTCGATCAGATATTCGACGGCGCCCGCGCGGCGCTTCAGGGTCTCATAGTCCGCGGGATGGACGACGAATCGCTTCGAATGGACGATGGACGGGTTCATCTGGGCGTCCCGGACGAAATCGCGGATCGCAAGATCCATGACGAAGTCCCGGTGCGCGATGCGGACCCGGTCGCCGATCTCCAGGTTCCGCCGCTCCTTGAAGTAGACCGGAACGGCGATCTCGCCTTGCGCCACTTCCACGCGTTCGTTCGACAGGTTCAGCAGGTAATCGAATTTCTCGTTCTGCTTGACGAAGTAGAAATCCATGACGCTGGCGCTTTCCGGCCCGGCGTGGTCGCCCAGGGTGATGCGGCTTCCCTTCACCGGAACCATCTCGACGATCTGGTGCGCGTCGACGAGCGCATTGTCCGCGGCCCATCGTTCGATCGCCGCCGGATCGAGCGCGCCGCTGTGCATCTGCACATAATGGGGCACGGCCGATGTCCCGAGCAGCCCGCTCACGGCGCCGGCCAGTTCGCGGATCAGCCCGGCGCCGGCGGATGCGAGCAGCGACGACAGGAGGACGAAGGCGAAGAGGATGGCGGAGACGGTTTTTTTCTTTCCCAGGTCCCGCTTGAGCAGATGCAGCAGCATGCGCCGAATGGCTCCTTTCCCGTGCTGTGGTTGACCTAAGGTTGAATTTGCAGGAAGTCATTTGCATTGCAAGACGATTGTAGCAAGACGGCCGTCGGGCTTGATCCGTCCGCGGCATGAACTTGGACTCGTTCCGGTGGACGGCGGGGATCGGTTCGCGGAAGCAGTCCGCGGGGATGTGCGGGGCGTTTGCATCATGAAAAAGCCGCCCGGCGGATCGCGATCCGCGGGAGGGTGCGCACTCCTTTTGTCATAATCGTGTTATATATTTGTCAGATATATGGCATAAATCCATAATAAATGGCGAATTAATGTAAACATAATTGACATACAATTGCGAAGAGCATACAATTAGATAAAAATTCCATATCCGTCCGGGGAGGGGCCATGATCATGGAAAGCGGCAAACAATCGGTTGCGGTCCCGCCTTCCTCCTTCTACAACGAAATGTACGACGGCGGCGCTGTGCGTCCCCACTATGAGCGGGTACACCGGCAATTGTCCGGCATGAGCCGCGAGGAGCGGCTTAACCGGCAGCAATTGATGAACTCCCGGCTGCTTGAGGAAGGCATCACTTTTACTTTGTCCGGTGCGAGCCGGGAAGCGTTGGAAAGGACGATTCCCTTCGATTTTGTTCCCCGCATCATTCCGGCGGAAGAGTGGAGCGTGATCGAGAAGGGAATCGAGCAGCGGGTGAGGGCGCTCAATGCTTTTCTGGCGGATATCTATCACGAGCAGTGCATTTTGAAGGACGGATTGATTCCGAGGCGCATGATTGTGGGCAACCGGTATTTTCGCACCGAGATGATGAAGCTCGCGGTGCCGAAGGGCGTGTATGTGACGGCGGCGGGCATCGACCTGGTGCGGGATGAGAAGGGGGATTATTACGTTCTGGAGGACAATCTGCGCACGCCCTCCGGATTCTCCTATATCTACAAGAGCCGTTCGATCATGAAGCACGATTTTCCGGAGCTGTTCTTCAGCTACAAGGTGCGCGGCATCGACCGGACGCTCCAGGATTTCCACAACGCCCTCAAGGAGCTTGCGCCCTCCGGCAGGAGCGAGCCGGTGATCGTGCTGCTTACGCCGGGCAGCTACAATTCCGCCTATTTCGAGCATACCTTTCTGGCGCAGCAGATGGGTCTGGAGCTTGTCGAAGGCCGCGACCTGGTGTGCCGGGACCATCATATTTATATTCGCCATATGTCGGGACTCAAGAAGGTGGATGTCATCTACCGGCGCATTGATGATGATTTTCTCGATCCGCTGGCCTTTCGGCCGGATTCCCTGCTGGGCGTGGCGGGGCTGATGAACGCGTACCGCTTCGGCAACGTGGCCATCGCGAACGCGCCGGGCACGGGGGTTGCCGATGACAAGGCGATCTACACCTTCGTGCCGGAGATGATCCGCTACTATCTGAACGAGCGGCCGATCCTGAACAACGTCCCGACCTATTTGATGAGCCGGCCCGAGGAACGGGAGTACGTGCTGGAGCGGCTGGAGCAGATGGTCGTGAAGGAGACGTCCCTGTCGGGCGGGTACGGGATGCTCGTCGGCCCGACGTCCACGGAGGAAGAGCGGATGGCCTTCGCGGAGAAGATCAGGGCGAACCCGGACCATTACATCGCCCAGCCGGCCCTGAAGCTGTCCACCTCTCCGGTGGTGATCGACGGGGAACTGGAGGAGCGGCATATCGACCTGCGGGTGTTTGCTCTTTACGACGGTTCCCGCGTGCATGTGCTGCCGGGCGGCTTGACGCGGGTTGCGATGAAGGCGGGGTCCCTGGTGGTGAACTCCTCGCAGGGCGGAGGATGCAAGGACACCTGGGTGTTGGCCTAGAGACCGGCGGTAAACAGTTTTTGCAGGGGAGCGTGGATGCGATGCTGGATCGAAGCGCGGAATCGCTGTTCTGGATCGGCCGGTATATTGAGCGTGCGGAGAATCATGCAAGGCTTCTGGATGTCCATTATCACATGCGGGAACTGGGCGGAGATGAAGAGGAGAGCGTCTGGCGCACCATGACCGAGGCGATCGGCGACACCGGCGTTTACGAAGCGCGCCATGCAACCTACAACGAGCGCGATGTGCTTTATTTTCTGCTGCTCGATCCGTCCATGAACAATTCCCTGTTGTCCTGCGTCGTCCATGCCAGGGACAATTTCAAGAAGGTGCGGGAACAGCTGCCCGCCGAGCTGTGGAACATGCTGAACGGCTTTTACCTGTGGCTCAGGGGCGTGCAGCTTTCCCATGTGCTGGAGCAGTCGCCGCACCGGTTTTTCCAGCGCATTATCGAGGAGTTGGCGGCCTTTCAGGGCATGGCGGCGTCCATCATGCTGCGGGATGAATCCTGGCATTTGATCGAAAGCGGACGCTTCCTGGAACGCTCCGAGAATGTGGTCCGCATGCTGCTGTTCGTCCACCGGGTGGTGCGCGACTGCCGGGATGCGGCCTTCGCCCATTCCAAGGTGGTGCTGACGTCCACCGGCGGCTACGAGGCCTTCCGCAAGCTGGAACTGGATGACATGTCGCTGGAGGGGGTGGCCCGTTTCCTCATCCTGGAGGACCGGTTCCCGCGTTCCGTCCAGTATGCGGTGGGCCGGTTCGAGCAGCATCTCAAGGCGCTCAAAGCGTATGCGGAACGCTCCAATCCGCCGCTGGACCGGCTGATCCGCATCGCGGGCAAGGCGCGCTCGGAACTGGGCTGGCTGGAGAAGGAAGATATTACGGCCCATACGATGAATGACGTGCTGCAAGGGCTGCTTGCGGCGAACCGGCAGCTGGGCGACGCCATGGCCAACGTCTTTTTTTCCCCTGGAAGCGAGGTCGTCCTATGAAATTGGACATTTGCCATGTCACCAAATACACCTACGGCGCGATGGTTACGGACAGTGTCAATGAGCTCCGCCTGTCGCCCCGCACCGATGAGCGCCAGGCCTGCTACCGGCACCGGATCACGATTGAGCCGAATGTGCTGCTGGCGTCCTACGAGGACGATTTCGGCAACCGGGTCCATTGCTTTACGGCCTGGCAGCCCCACCGCGAACTTGTCATTACGGCCCATTCCACCGTGGTGACGCGGGACCAGGAGGTGCCCTGGCAATCGGCCTGGGGAGCGGAGGAGTCCTGGGGGCTTCTGAAGCGGGATTCGTTCGTCAATGAGTTCGCGGAGTATTTGCTGCCGACTTCCGTCGTCTCCTTCCATCCGGCGGCCCGGGAATACGCGGCGGCCATACCGCGGGAGGCAAGCGGCAACGTCCTCGGCTTCGTCAAGAGCGCCGCAGACAAGATCTATCGGGACTTCGAGTATAAGCCGCATTCCACCGGGGTGCATACGACGGTGGACGAGCTGCTGCAGATCGGCTCGGGAGTATGCCAGGATTTCGCCCACCTCATGCTGTCCGTCTGCCGCATTCACGGCGTGCCGGCGCGCTATGTGAGCGGGTATCATTTCGTGGGGGATTTGCGGGGGCGGGATGCGGACTTCGAGCAGGCCTCCCACGCCTGGGTGGAGGTGTATATCCCCGGCCTCGGCTGGCAGGGCATCGACCCGACGAACAACAATATGATCGACTGGCGCTACGTGAAGCTCGGCCACGGCCGCGATTATCACGATATCGTGCCCGTCAAGGGCATTTACCGCGGCACGCCGGAGCAGACGCTGCAGGTCAAGGTCGATGTGCGGCTGGCGGACGCGGGTTGATGGTTTTTTTTTTTGGTCTTGTGCGTTGAGCAAAACTCCCCTCAAAGCGGCCTCTTGTGATTTCGGGCGCCTGCTTTGAGGGGAGCAGTTTACCAGGCATGAAAGCGCGGCTTTTCCGTTAAATCAGGATTACTTCAAGCCCATCGTCGGAATCAGCTCGGAGAAGAACTGGAATTGCGACTCCGCGAATTCTTTGAATTCCGCGCCTTTCTTGTACTCCATCAGCATGCCTTGCTTTTGCGTGAATTCCTTGAATTCATCCGATTGCGCCGCTTTCTCGATGGCTTCGGCCAGGATGTCGATGATGTCTTGCGGAGTACCCTTCGGCAGGATGAATCCTCCCCAGCCGGCGATTTCCACATCGTATCCCGCCTCTTTCAGCGTCGGGACATCCGGGAAGTTCGGATCGCGCTCGTTGCTCATGACCCCGAGCAGCTTCAGCTTGCCCGCTTCGATCCCGCTCTTGACCTCGCCGACGCTGACCATGACGACGTCGATATGTCCGCCCATCAGCGCCGTAACGGCAGGAGCGGCGCCGTCAAACGGAACGTGGTTGAATTCGAAGCCTGCAGCCTGGCCGAACGCCGCCGCGGCCACATGCCAGATCGAACCCGCGCCGGAGCTTCCCACGGTGAGCTTGTTGTTGCGCGCGTATTCGACAAATTCCTCAAGCGTGTTGTACGGAGCGTCGATCGGCACGGTAACGGCCGCGGGAATCTTCGTTACCTGCGCGATGAACTCGAACTTGCTCGGCTCCAGCTCGGAGAGTCCGAGCGGTTTGTGCATCGTCAGTTCGACCGGCGTATAGCCCATGATGTATCCGTCGTTGGCGCTGGCCTCGACGAACGACAGTCCCACGCCGCCGGTGCCGCCGGTCTTGTTCACGACAACGACCGGCTTCTGCAGATGCTCTTCCATCCCTTTGGCGATGATGCGGGAAATGCTGTCCGAAGCGCCGCCCGCGGCGAACGGAACGATCAGCTGGATCTCCCTTTCCGGATACTTGGAAGCCGTGTCCTTCGCTTCGGATTGTTGGGATGCCTGCGAGCCGGAATTGCTGCTCGTGCTGGCGCTGGTGCCGGAATTGCCGCCGGAACCGCTGTCGGATGATCCGCTCGAACCGCTTGAACCGCTCGAACCGCATGCCGCCAGGAACAACACCAACATCACCACAATGAAGCCCGTTAACGTTTTCTTCTTTTTCATCTTCTCATGCCTCCCTCTTGTTGTTCGCCACTACATTTCAATGTCTCCCGCCAGAGCGGATTTTTTATTTTTGACTTCAGCGAAGACGCTGAAGATCAAAACAACGATGGACAATACGATCAAGGTTGCGGAAATCGGGCGTTGGAAGAACGCGAACATGTTGCCTTCGAATATCGTCATGGATTGGGTGAGCGATGTCTCCATCAGCTTGCTGAGCACGATGGTCAGCACGACCGGCGCCATCGGGATATCGAGCTTCTTCATGAAATATCCGATGATCCCGAAAGCATACATCACGCCGACATCCCACAGGCTGTTGTTGATGCTGTACGCGCCGAGCACCGTGATGAGCAGGATGATCGGGTACAGCAGCTTCGGCGGCACCAATGCCACCTTCGCCCACATGCCCGCCAGCGGCAGGTTCATGATGAGCAGAATCAGATTGCCGATGAACATGCTGGCGATAATCGCCCATACGAAGTTCGGATTTTCCATGAACAGCGTCGGTCCCGGCGTCAGGCCGTGCATGATGAACGCGCCAAGCAGGATGGCGATCGTCGGCGAACTTGGAATGCCGAGCGTGAACAAGGGAATGAGCGCCGAACCGCAATACGCGTTGTTGGCGGTTTCAGGGCCCGCCACCCCCTCGATCGCGCCTTTGCCGAAACGCGACTTGTCCTTGGCGATCTGCCTCTCCAGCGAGTAGGAGAGAAGGGCGGGAATCGTGGAGCTTGTCCCGGGCACGAGACCCGAGACGAACCCCAGCGCCGTTCCCCGACCGATCGCTTTCATCGTCGGCTTCCATTCGTCGCGTCTGGGCAGCAGTCCCTTGACCTTGGGCAGTTCGCCCGTCTTGTACATGCTTTCCATGCCGAGCAGGATCTCCGATATGCCGAACAGGCCCATCGTGATGGTCACGATATCGAACCCTTCCAGCAGGAACGGCTGGCCGAATGTAAAGCGTTGCGCGCCGGAGACGGGATCGAGTCCCACCAGCGAGAGAATCAAGCCGAGAAACGCCGCGATCAAGCCGCGGATCAAGGACCTGCCCATCAGGCCGACGACCATCACGAGTCCGAACAGCATGAGCGCGAAAAATTCCGGAGGACCGAACTTGAGCGCCCATTCCGCGAGCGCCGGCCCGATAAAGGCGAGCCCGATGATCGAGATGGTGCCGCCGATGAAGGAGCCAATCGCGGCCACCCCGAGCGCGACGCCGGCCCGTCCCTGTTTGGCCAGCGGGTATCCGTCCAGACATGTAATGACCGAGGCCGCTTCACCCGGCGTATTGATCAGCACGGAGGTGATGGTTCCGCCGTACATGCCGCCGTAATAGATCCCCGCGAGCATGATGATGGCGGATATCGGATCCATCCCGAAGGTGATCGGGATGAGCAGCGCCGTGGCCGTAGCCGGACCCAGCCCCGGCAGCACGCCGACCAGCATCCCCACCGTTACGCCGACCAGGCAGTAGAACAGATTCCACCAGGAGAGCGCTGTTTCGAACCCCCCCAGAAGCTGCATTAATGAATCCATATCCGGATGTCACATCCTCACCAGCCGAATTGATTAACCGGAATCGGGACACCGAGCAACGGTTTGAAGATCAGGAACAGGATCAGCGTAACGACAAAAGCGATGATCAATGCCGCGTACCATTTGAAATGGCGGAAAAGAACGATGAACAACATCGCTGTTCCGGCAATCATGAAGCCGGTGCGATTGACGATCACCATGAAAACGAAGACCGAAAGGAGAACGGACAGGATATTGATCAAGCCTTCTCCCTTGGGCAATATCTCGGACAACCGGAAGATCTCCTTCCTGGCCGATTGCCAGATATACACCAGCGAGAGCACGATCAGGATGCCGGACAGCCATCTGGGGAACATGCCCGGTCCCGGTCCGAACGCCGTTCTGTAATGCAGTGAGAAGGATTGCCAAAACACGAACACCGAGAACAACAGCAGTACAATGCCGGCCCATATTCCGGCATTCTGTCTGATCATCCGCTTCACTTCCTTCTTCCGATTAAGCGAACAGTTCCTCCGCCTCCCGGTTCAAACGGTTCAGCGTTTCCTCCAGATCGCGGATTTCGTCTCCCGTCAGATCCAGTTGAGGCGCCTTCATATATCCGACATCAATCCCCCGCAATCTCAGCGCTTCTTTGAAGTAAGACATGTTGGACCCGTTGCGCAGCGCCTCGCAGTACTTGATGGCGATCCGTTGCAACTTCCTCGCTTTGGCCAGATCGTTCTCCAGATAAGCCCGGTAAACGGCCACGAACGGTTCCGGGTAAGCGCAGGAGCAGCCCGAGATCACGCCGTCGCATCCCATGACCAGACCCGCCAGAAACAGCCGGTCGGTTCCGGGCACCACCGAGAAGCTTTCATTGTTGATCATCAGGTATTCGTTCACCCGCAGGAAGTCCGGGTAGCTGTATTTGATCCCGATGACGTTCCTGCAACGTTCCGCCACCTCCTGAGCGACATGCGGCTTGATGTCGTTGGCCGCGCATTGCGGTATGCTGTACAGATATACCGGGAAATCCTCCGGCACGCTGGACGCGACATTCACGAAGTACTGCACCAATTCCCGGTCCGTCATGCTGAAGTACACGGGCGTCACCACGCCGATGCCGTCTGCTCCCGCTTCACAGGCGTGTTTCGCCAGTTCAATCGTCTCGCTTTCATTCATCGCGCCCACGTGAACGAATACGTTCACCCGGCCGCCCGCCTTCTTGATCACCGTCTCCGCGACGGCCTTGCGTTCCGGTACGGAAAGCCGCAGCATCTCGCCGGTCGTCCCCAGCGGATACAAGCCGTTGACGCCCTTGCCGATGAGAAATTCGGTCAGGTTCTCGAGCTTGTCGTGTTGAACCCGGCCTTCCTTGTCAAATGGAGTCACCATGGCGGTGACGACGCCTTGAAGTTTTTTCAACTCTCTCTCTCCTTTTGCTTTCTCTCCACCAAGCAAGAGAAATAGTAAAACGTTTCATTGAGAAACGAGCAGACAAGCGGGCGTGTAAGCGTTTTAGAATAAGAAAAAACAACGATTTTTCTTGCAAGCCCGCATGTTTGGTTGTATTGGCTGCGGAATGATGATATAACGTTTTACCGATATGGCAAAAGATACGATCCGGGCAAACTCGGATGGACATGCATGCGGATCTTGCCCAGTCGTAACGACTCACATGTCACGCGGTTTTGCGCATGAACTGCGAATCAAGAGCTCCGGCTTGATCACCATCCGTTTGTGTTCAAACGACGATCCGTCCTCCATCAACAGCCGGTTTTTCAGGATCGCGGCCGTTTCGACTCCGATCCTCTTGAGCGACTGCGTGATCAGCGTGAGCGGCGGCTGAAACAGCTCCCACTGGCTGGCGGTTCCAAAGGCAATGACCGAGATGTCGTCCGGGATCCGGAGCCCGCGGTCAAGGATCGCCTTCAGCATGCCGACGGTCATGGAGTTGTTGCAGCAATAGATGGCCGTCGGCGGGTCGGGCATGAGCAGCAATTCCATGGTCGCATGGTAAGCCTCGTCGGTTTTGAATTTGCCCGGCACAAAGTAGCTTCTGTCCGCCACGCACCCCAGTTCGACGACGGCGTCCCATGCGCCTTGCAGTCTCTCCCTGCCGAGCGAGATGCTTTCCGTGCCATAGATCACGCCGATTTTCCGGTGTCCCAGAGAATGAAGATACGAGATCGCCTCGTACGAACCGTAATAATTGTCGTCCACGATCGTGTCGGTGACGATCCCTTCCACTTCCCGGTCCACGATGATGACCGGAATATTGCGGTCGATGACGGTCTGGATCAGATTGGCATTGGCGTTGGAGCCGGTGGGAGCCAGGATCAGCGCGTCCGCCTGCTGCTCCATGACCAATTGCAGCACTTCCCGCTCCGTCTGGGGATCCTCGTTGTGGCTCATGATGATCATATGGTAATTCATCGAGCGAATCCGATCTTCGATCGTCTTTGCAAGCGTCATCATGTAAATGTTGGAAATATCGGACACAATGACGCCGATCTTGTTGGTTTTCGCCGATTTCAGGCTTCGCGCATTGGCGTTGACCTGATAGTTCAGTTTTTCTATGGCTTCCCGGACCTTGGCCCTGATTTCGGCGCTCACATAACCTTTGTTGTTCAATACCTTCGATACGGTTCCGATCGACACCCCCGCGTGCTTTGCCACATCTTTGATGGTAACTCTTTTCATGGGAACCTCCTCGACTCACTCATGTGACCACTACAAATATATCATGTTCTATTGAGCAGAGGAGGTTTTATTGACATAGTCTGCAAATCCCTGGACAATGAGAGCTCCCACCGTGGCTCCGGGGTCCTGATGACCGATGGACCGCTCCAAATACCGGCTCGCCCTGCCGTGTCTGGACTGCATCGACGCCGTCCGCTCGGCTCCTTGCTTGGCCGCTTCGGCGGCTTCCTTCAACATCTGATCAAGCCCGGCTCCCCGCTGCCGAGCGGCCCCCATCGCTTCCGTCGCGGGCGCCAGCGAATCGAGGATCGTCTTGTCGCCCACCCGGGCTTTGCCGCGGTCGGCGATGCCCTGGACCATCGCCTCGAACATGCGAATGACATCTTCGCCGGACAGTTCCCGCTTGCCGTGCACCGCTTTGCCGCCGCGCATCAATGCCGTGGCGAGCAGCGTTCCCATGGTCGATGCGACCGCCTCGCCCATTACGAGCGAGCTTTGGATGAGCAGGCCGCCGATATCCTCTTCCCGCAGATTCGGGAAGTTGTCAACGACCGCCTTGAAGCCTCTGGACGCCGTGAGACCCGCGTCCCCGTCACCCAGCGCCGCATCCAGCCTGCACAACTCGTCCTTGTGCTCATCCATGATCCGGCTGATGATCTCGAAGATTCGGATGATGTCTTCCTTGTCAAGCAGCTCTGCCAACGCTGTGCACTCCTTTGCCGGTGTCGTTCGATAGTGTCATTCTTGCATGCGGAAAGGCGTCTCGAAAGGAGCGTCGAGCAGCTCGCGCAATTCGTCGTCCAGATGCAGGATGGATACGGACAAGCCGGCCATCTCCATCGAAGTCGCGAATTCGCCGATATACCGGTTGTAGATGCGGATGCCGCGCTCTTCCAGCAATTTGTGCACCGCCCTGTAAATGATGTACAGCTCCTCCAGCGGAGTCGCGCCCAAGCCGTTGATGAGCACGGACACCTGGTCTCCGGCGGGAATCGGCATATCCTCCAGGATGCTCTGCACCAGCGTTTGCGCCACCTCATCCGCCGTCCGGATCTTCCCGCGATGGATGCCCGGCTCGCCGTGAATGCCCATGCCGATCTCCATGTCATCTTCGCCGATTTCGAACGTCGGCCGTCCCACCGCCGGCAGCACGCACGGGCTCAGGGCGACACCCATCGAGCGGACCCTGTCATTGGCTTTGACCGCTATCCGCTTCACCTCATCCAGATCGGCGCCCGTATCCGCTTTGGCCGCCGCGAGCTTGTACAGATAGAACAGGCCCGCCACGCCGCGGCGCTGCGATTCATTGCCCTTGGGCATGGAGGCCACGTCATCCGTCGCCACCACGCTCTCGACCCGGATGCCTTCCAGATCGGCCAGCTCGGCCGCGGCATCGAAGTTCATGACGTCTCCGCCATAGTTCCCGTAGATATAGAGAACGCCTTTGCCGCCGTTGATCGCCCTGGTCACATCCAGCATGACCCTGGAGCTCGGCGATGCGAAGATATCGCCCACCGCCACGCCGTCCAGCATGCCCTTGCCGACGTAGCCCAGGAACAGCGGAAGATGCCCCGAGCCGCCTCCCGTGGCGATGCCGACCTTGCCTTGCACCGGCGCATCCGCTCTGACAAGCCCGCGATTGTCGCTTCTGACGCTGCGCAGTTGATCGCCGTGCGCCAGCAGCAGGCCTTCCAGCATCTCGTCGACCACTTTTTCCGGGTTATTGATGAACTTCTTCATCAGGCCATCACTCGCTCCCCGATTATTAAGATTCAGGCAATAGTAAAACGTTATACTATTATTGCGTTGCGATTCCTGTGAAAATGACCAGAAAACAGGCCGAACAATCAGATTTTCAGCGTTTGCGCGTCAGTTTTTCTGAGCATTCGCCCGGTCAAATAGGATAACGTTTTACTATACGGACATTATAGTATGGAACCGTTTACAGTTCAATACGCAAAGTCAAAAATATTGAACGGACGCATGCAGAAACGAAGCCCTCCCGGCAGATCGTGTTCTGCAGGAGGGCGCAACAAGTCCCGTTGCCGTACGCGCCGACAGCCGGGCGAAGACCGACAGTTCCCGGTTTGAAAGGCGGAACCGTGTGCTTCGCGTTTGCTTTTATTCCCGCGGAACCCAGTTCCACAGGGCGACCTCATCCACCTTCAGCGCGGCGACCCACGCTTCTTCCCGCAGGCCGAGGAGTTCCTTCGTCGGACCGGTGATCACGGCGCCGTGGTGGCGAATGCCGTGGCGTTCGAGGTATTCCATCCGCTCGGCGAGCCGCAGGCGGCCCGCCGTGATCCTGTTCACCAGCCGTTCATGCCCGGCCAGAAACTTCAACGTCTTCATGAACTGCCGCTGCAGAACGCCGGCGTCGTTGTCCTCATATGCCGGCGAAACCGCCGAACGCGAGACGATTTTGCCGCCGAATCCCACGCGCCGTTCGCTTTCTTCCGTGACGGTGAAATCATCGTCGTGCCAGATCGGGTAGCGGGGGAACCCGAGAGGCGGATTCGCGACTCCGGCGTGCGGATCGCCGTCGGCGCCGCCCGTGTCCACCGCCAGCCACAGCAGATCGAGATTTTTGTCCGCGAAGGCGTCCAGCACGTCCTGCGTTTCCATCAGCCGATCGAAGGAGACGTAGGCCGAGGCGACGGTGCCTTCCGGCAGCGCCTCCAGCCGGTCCCAGTCCGACATGGCGGCGTGCGCGCCGCCGAGGGCATAAAATGCCGGAACGCTCCGGGAGATGCGGCCGTACATGTGCGCCTCCGTCCGCGTCGCCAGCGAGAAGAGGAAATGGACGGTGAGCTCCCCGGCCTCGATTTGCTCCTTCCCCACGATTATGTGCAGCGGACGGGTCGCCTCGAGTCCGAAGAAAAATTTCGTCGCGGTGCTCGTCCCGCCCGGATAGCCGTAAGGGTCGGTGACCGCGAGGGTGTGGTCGATGACGTTGCGGTATACGTGGACGCGGTCCGGCTCGCCCCAGGAATAATAGACCGCGGTCAGGATCGCGGACGCGACGGTAAAGGCGAGCGCGAGGGCGAGCGCCGTCAGCGCGGTCTGGAAGCGCGCCTTCCATTTTCCCCGCCGGACGATTCGCGCCTCGTTCTCCTTGCCGCCTCCGTCCGCGTCGCCGTTTTCCTGCAACAGCTCCTGGTAGGCTTCCAGCCGGGCCAGCTCCTGTTCGAAGGCGTCCAGCTCCGCGCCGGCCAGTTCCCCTTTCGCATAGGCCGCCCATTTCCGCCTGAATGCATCCTTCAGCTCCCTGTCATCCGTCAGCCTTTCTTCCTTCTGTTTCCCCTCGTCTTCCGGTTGTCGTTCATTCATCCGTTCATCTCTCCGTTCGTCCGTCATGTTCTCCCGCCTTTCTGCGTCTGATCGCTTGTCTGCCCCGGAACAGCAGGACTTTGAAATGGCTCGTCGCAACGTTCATCACGCTTGCCGCTTCCGCCTGGGACAGCCCGTGGATGTCGTGGAGGAGCACGGCGTACCGCTGCTTTTCCGGCAGATGATGCAGCAGCCGGACGATCTCCCGGATTTCCTCCCACACGATGAGGGCGTCCGGCTGCGCCGGCTCGGCGGACAAGCCGGCGAAGAACCGCTGTTCCTTCACCACCACGCGCCGGTGCTTGCGGTAATGGTCGAGGTACGCCCGGTACGCAATGGAGAACAGCCAGGATTTGACGGAGCCTCCGCGGTATTGCTCCAGGTGCAGGTACGCCCGGAAGAACGTCTCCTGAACCAGGTCTTCGGCCGTGTGGGGATCCCGGCACAGGAAGAGCAGGAAGCGGGACAGATCGCGAACATGGGCGCGATAAATCCGGTCGAGCGATAGTTTCATAGGCTCCTCCCTTCGTCCATACATAAGACGAACGAAACGCCGAACGGTAACAGGCGGGCAGGGGAAATGCGCCGGCGCGGCAACAAATAAGCCGAGGACGGGGTTCCTCGGCGGTGGTCCCGCGCCTGCGGGGAGGGGGGCCGGGCGGGAATGGCCGCGACATCCGGGTCGGCGGCGGCCCCGGACGCCGCGGCGCAGGGCGGGCGCCATGGCGCCGCGGCCCGGAACATAAAAAATCCCGCAACCACTTGCGGGACAAGCCTGTTATGGAACTGGCGCGCCACGGTGGGACTCGAACCCACGACGCACAGATTAGGAAACTGTCGCTTAACGGCGCAAAGCCGAGAAGCCTTGATACGACTGAATTGTTGACCTGCGGGATGACCGACAGATTGCGCCGGCTCCTGCAGTCAAGTGTAATTTTATCAAAATCGAGTATTGGAGGCAACCGACCCATACATTGTCGTTCAGGCTGTGTTCCGAGCATGCTAAGAGCGTATTGGGATGGCAGGAAGACGGCAGACAATGTCCTGTTCAAACAGGCCGCGGCAGCCGAAATTCCGATCTGGTGCGGACATTAACCCCCTTACAAAACCTCGCGCCTGACCGTGCACCGTAAACGGTAAAACGTTCAAGTTGAAAGGTCGGTTCTCTGTCATAAAATTCCTGCGCATAAAAATTGGAAATCTGATTTATGACTCTTTATAATTTGAGGTGTAGGGTCCTTCAATCGAATCCCTCAAAATGTTCCGCTTTTCTGTTTTCCCTCATTCCATCCTTTCGTCATTTCCCTTCATCACCTTTTGCCTTGCGGCATAAAGGACTTCATTTTCTGATGGTCCACAGTATAAACCGATTCCGAATCCCCACCTCCCCGGCGCTATTTATGACCGTTCGCTTTCAGAACGGTCGATTCACGCCGTAAAAGGAGGAATTAAGACAATGGATTTGGATTTGATCTTGGATATTGATTACGAAGCGTTCTATGAAGAAGCGCTGGGGACGAAGATTCGTTGGAGAGGCAAAGAAGGCACTACGAACTGCCCGTTTCACGATGACAGAGATCCGTCCTTTTCGGTAAACAGGGAAAAGGGCGTGTACTATTGCCATGCTTGCGGCGAAAAGGGCAATGCCATTACGATGGCCCAACGCATGGGTATTGATCTGGCTGAATTTGATAACAGCGGCAACTTGTCAAAGATCAGACAAAAGAGAAGCGGAGAAAAATTTCAAGATCATGACCGCGAACATGTCTATAACGACGAATTTGGGAACCCGCTGCACCTGGTCGGCATCGACGGGACGGGCAACCGGAAAAGCGTCATCCAATACCATCGCGTGAACGGGAAATGGCGAATCGGCAAACCCAAACGGGTCGTGCCATACCGGCTTCCCGAACTCATTCGGGCCGTCCAGGCGGGGGATCCGGTCTATGTGGTGGAAGGCGAAAAGGACGCCGACACGATGCACCGTCAAGGATTCACCGCTACCACCAATCCAGGCGGCGCCGGAAAATGGCCCGAAAGCGACGATTTTAATCGCTATTTCCAGAGGGCGAAGGTGATAATCCTGCCGGACAATGATGAGGCGGGAAGAAAGCATGCTGAAAAAATTGCGGAGATCCTTCGCAAATGGACCGACGACATCCGGATTGTTCATCTGCCCGGTTTGCCGGAAAAAGAAGATGTAACGTACTGGTTTGAAAAAGGCGGGACCGTCCAGGAATTGAAAGCCATTGTCGAGAGATCGTTTGTTCAGTCTTCCCCCAAGGCAACGAACCAGTATGTGGACCCGGAGAAATTTTTCGCAAACGGAAAATTCCAGCCCGTCGTCCTCGGCCGTGTGATCCTTGAACAGTTGCCTGCCATTGCCCATGGGACGGAGATTTACACGTACGAGAACGGCGTGTATCAAGCCGGAGGGGAAGCGCGGTTACGAAAAAAAGCGCTGGATCTTCTGGGAGACAGGTATTTGCCTATCTATGTCCACCAGGCCGTGGAATGGATCCGCACCAAATTGCTCGGGGAGCCCGTCCAGGAATTCAACGTGGAGGATGGATTCATCAACGTTGAAAACGGGCTTGTCAATTGGCGCACAGGAGAACTCCTCCCGCACACCCCCGAGCGTTACTCTTCCATCCGTATTCCCGTGACCTACGACCCTTCTGCGGATTGTCCGGACATCGAAAAATTCTTCTCCGAGATCGTTCCCCCGGATGCCGTTCCTACCCTCTATGAACTTTTCGGGTATTGCCTGATTCCGACGAACCGTTACCAGAAAGCGTTTCTGCTTCATGGCACCGGCGCAAACGGCAAAAGCACCTTGCTCAAGTTGCTGGAGAGATTTGTCGGCCCCCAAAATGTATCCAACGTTCCGCTTCATCGTCTGGAAAAAGATAAATTTAAGGTCGCTTTGCTTAAAGATAAACTGGTCAATATCTTCGCCGATATTTCCCATAAGGGCCTTGATACTTCTTCAACGTTCAAGGCCCTGACCGGGGAAGACCGGATCAATGCCGAATTCAAGGGAAAAGACGGCTTTGATTTTCGGCCCTTTGCCCGGCTCATCTTCTCCGCGAATGTGCCCCCGACGAGCAGCGATGTGTCAAACGGATTTTTCCGCCGCTGGATCGTCATCCCCTTCCCCAATTCCTTTGAGGGCCGCCAGGACCCGCGTCTGCTTGAACGCCTTACGACTCCGGGAAATTTGAGCGGGCTCCTCAACCGTGCTCTGCACGGTTTGCGCCGGCTTGAGCAGAAAAACGGCTTTACCATGGGGCCGTCCTTGCAGGAAGCGCACAAGAAGTATCAGCAAGAGGCCGACAATATTTCCGGGTTTCTTGCCGAATGCTGCGAGGTCGGCCCGAGCCTTACGTATCCCAGGAAAGAATTGTTTCTCCGATACACGGAATGGTGCCAGGAAAACGGCATGAAACCGACGACCAAAAAGAAGTTTAACCAGCGTTTGCTGGAGGAGATTTCGGGGCTCAGAATCGTCCGAAAGTACATGGGACCGGAACTTTGGAACGGCATCACTTTCTCCCCCAAGGAATAAAGAGCGCCCCCATGCTGGGCGCTTCTTCTTTTTTCGTCGCTGTCGCTCCTCCTGCTTCTGCGGAAGGCAAGGGCCGGGGCGGGGGCCAGATTCATGAATGTGAATTTGTTTTCTGAATGAGAAATCCCTTATCCTGCAAGGGATTGCGGAGTTCATACAGGAATACAAAAAACTTTCCACATTTGGAACTGGCAAATTCTAAATCCGGCGACCAGACAGGAGCAGCAGAAGAAGCATTGGGTTACAGCAAAAGGGAACACGCAAAGTTTTCTGTATGACTGTATGGCCGCGTCCCACAAGGGATTCGGGATTTGGATTTCTGTGCAGTTCCTGTTTGGTTTAATTGAATAACGGAATTTAAGTTGAATATCGTTACTTTGTGAATTACTTCACAAGTCGGAAGAAACCGGTATAATGGTGTTGAGGTGATTCGGATGAGCAAGATCTATACCTTGTCGGAAGTCAGCAGATTGATGGGGGCCAGTGAACCTTTGATATTGTATTGGATTTCGCTGGGCCGTTTTCCCGGGGTTACCCTTGAAGAGCCGGTATTCAGGCCGGATACCAAGTGTGTGTCGCCGTACGGAGAAACGTTGACCATTGCCGAAATCGAGGAACTGTACCACCAAGAACAGAAGCGTTTGGGGCGGGACAAACCGATCACCCTGGAAGAGGAAATTCAGATATTAAAAGATGAGATCCGTTACTTTGAAGAAAAATATGGCGGGCCTTTTGAGAAGACGCTGGGCGCAAAACGGGAACTATCCAGCGATGAGGAACGCGATGCAGTCGAATGGGAAAGTTTGTTGAGGTCGTTGGAGAGAAGGATCAGCAATTTGAATTCTCAATAAAAATTTTTTAAGTTCGTGTTCTGAGAAGGAAATTGTCCTCAAGCGGATAATTATATTATCAGGACGAATCAGAACATATTTTCGTATTTTGTGCAGAAAAATTGCTGCTTTTTCTTTAAGTATAGGGTATAATGCTGGTATCGGGGTGAATGAAATAATGATATTCAAAAAAGGAGAATTATTTTGCGGCCCTGGTGGATTGGCATTAGGGGCCAAAATGGCTAGGGTTGTAGATCAAAATGGAGTAGAGTATAAGGTCGAACATGAATGGGCGAATGATATAGATGAATTTGCTTGCAAAACTTATGCTCACAATATTTGTCCAGATAAACCGCATACCGTAATTCAAAAAGATGTTCGCAAGTTAGATCTTGATTCTCTCGGAGAAATTGATGCATTTGCTTTTGGGTTTCCTTGCAACGATTACAGCAATGTTGGAGAGAGAAAGGGACTTGAAGGAGAATATGGTCCGCTTTATACATACGGAGTCAAAGTGTTGAGAAAATTTCGGCCTAAATGGTTTATTGCCGAAAATGTTTCAGGTCTTCAAAGCGCAAATGATGGATTGGCGTTTAGCATGATTTTAAAAGATTTAAAGGAGTCAGGTTATAGAATCACTCCGCATCTTTATAAATTCGAGGATTACGGAATTCCTCAGACTCGGCACAGAATTATCATTGTTGGCATAAGAGATGATATCAACAAAGAATTCAAAGTTCCTGCCCCTACTCACGGTGAAGGCCGATTGCCGTACAAAACAGCGAGGCAAGCCCTGACAGAACCTCCAATTCCAAGTAATGCATTCAATCACGAGATGACCCGGCATTCAAGCAAAGTCATTGAATTACTGAATCATATTCCTGCGGGCGAAAATGCATGGTACGAAGAGATACCGGAGCATTTAAGATTGAATGTAAAAGGGGCGAGAATAAGTCAAATTTACCGGCGCTTGCACCCTGATCTGCCGGCTTATACTGTAACTGGAAGCGGAGGCGGCGGCACTCACATGTATCATTGGAGTGAACCGCGTGCTTTGACTAACAGGGAACGAGCAAGGCTGCAAACTTTTCCGGATGATTTTGTGTTTATGGGAGGCAAAGAAAAAGTAAGACAACAAATCGGAATGGCAGTTCCTCCTGAAGGCGCGAAAATAATTATAGAAGCAATATTGAAAACTTTTGCCGGAATTGAATATGAAAGCGTTGAACCAAAATGGAGTGCAGATGAATTTATGCATCAACAACTGGAGTTAGATCTCATTTCGGTGTAAAAAGGGAGCGGCTTAATGCCGCTCCTGTGATTTATAGGCCTTGAGCCGCGCGCAACAGATCGCTGACTGTTGCATATCCGCGGTTTTGTATAGCGTTTAGAAACAATCTGATCCGTTCTTCCTTGGACAAGTTGTTCTCAATGCAGTAATCAAGAAAGCCAATCAATACTTTTGCGCTTAAAATAATCCCTTTAATCTCCCGGTCGGGGATAATGCGTTGGGCCAGACTGCTTATTTTTTGCAAATTTTTCTCTCCGCTCCAGTCTGCTACGGTAACATACCCGAAGAAAGAAACCCTGCGGCGATCATAGCCATCATAATTCGGCAAATACTCGGATGCCATGTGTGAAGCCAATTGTGCAGATAATGGAAATTTATTTGAGCGATAATTCTTTGCGTCAATGATCCCCAATTCTGAAGGCCCGTATTTAAGGACAATTTCGATTTCTGTCTCAACGTCGGCAAGTGATTTGGGGCGCATTACAACATCAAATCCAATTGCCTTGAAGATTTCGCCTGTCTTATCCTCGAATGCATGATTATCATGCTCATTCAAGTAACTTTCAACAAAATCGTCGTTCAGCGCTAAATGTCTGAATTGCATTAGTTCGTTTGCATGTTTCTCTGCTTCTTTCGGCGGAAATTCATTAAGAAGAATTCTCATCAAGGTTTCATAATTTAACTCGGACAAGTCAGGGTAATTAGAAAGCAGTCTGCGAATTTTATTCGCAGTCTTGGACTTGTTTGTTGCCGGTTTAATGCTACCGTAACTGCTTGCTTTATAACTATCGACATCCAAGCCGTTATTTTCAGCCATACGTTGAAGCGATATAAGGTATCTTGTGTTGAAAGGGTAACGGTAATCATACTGCTCGATTATTTCAGCAACCCGTTTGGAATCAGACGGTTCAACTCGAAGAGCCTCACCTCGGATATATTCGACGAGACCAGTATACTCGCAAATTAACATAAACGTATGCGCTACGTCCCCGTGCGCGAGTTCGTAATCTCTTGCGCCTTTATCGGAACGTTCGCGATGGTCGAAATTTTCAGCAATTTCTTGCTTCATCTTCGCTTTAGTTTCCTGGTCGGCATTTCGAAATAACAGTATATTCTTCGTAACTGATTCAAGTTCATTGTCGTTCTTAGCAGTTAATGCAAAGTAGGTAATTTCTTCTTTGGTGACATAATAGTCCAATTCCTTTTGATTTGTAAGTTTTATTAGGAATCTGGCAGGACGTATTCTGAAGTCCGGATCAAATTGCGGGCGGAACCCTGCTTCAAGGAAGTAGGCATTTGGAATTTGCAGAGTCAATATTTGTTTTGTGATGTTTTCATGGACCTTTTCACCATCCAAAATTTTCTTTCCGACTTTGGTTAGTCTCAAATAGCCCTCTTCATCTGTGTAAACATAAGAGAAGGTCTTCAGCATTGCTGCCCAGGTTCTTCCTCCAGATCCGTCATTGCTGATATGGTCACGTTTAATTCCGCGGGCATTTAGTTCTCGTTCGTAATTAAGATGGGCTTGCCGGTTGCCCGACCATCGAATTGTGAAATCTTTCGTCGCGTCCCGTAAAGCGATAAGCGCATCACGGTGAAATTTCGGATCGCGTTCTGGGCGAGTTATAAACCACACTTTTCTCTCTTTCATAAAGATCACATCCTTTCTGTAGAGATCCGATTAAGTATTTGCTCATAAGATTGAAGTTCTTCAGCCGATAATACACTGTCCAATGCTTTAAGGGCATCAACGTAAAATTTTATATCGCGAAAGAATTGGCGTATTTCGGGATCGTTATTCAGCAAGTATTCTGCCCCGTTCGTTGCCAAATCTATGAAGACAGAGGAGATTTTGAATAATTCTTCGTCCAGAATATGATTAACATCAACAGGATTATTGTCTCTTCCGCTCGTTTTCTTATTAATCGCGGTTATTGTTCTGATAAATGTTGTAACTCTCATATCTTCTAATTCGTTGAAGGCACGGTTAAACCAATTGCCGCCACGGCTAGAGATGGCACTCAGTTTTGCATGACTAATTTTGCGATTTTGAAGTTCCTTGTCGATGTTTCGGGTGAGTCGATAAAGCAAAATCTTTTTTAGTAAACTTAACAAAAGATTGTCCACTGAATGGTTATTGCCCATTTCGTTCACATCCTAAAAAATACCTTTGCCTTTGTAATTTAAGATATTCGATATCCTGTTCGAATGAATCACCTCATGAGGTTATATTTTTATCCAGAATGTTTTATTGGGGTTGATGTTGTTGGCAGACATGTTTACCAGAGAACAGCGATCCAAAAACATGAGCGCAATTCGCTCAAAAGGCACAGCGCTGGAAAGTAAAGTTACGAAAGAATTATGGAGAAGGGGATATAGGTTTAGAAAACATGTAAAAAAGTTAAAAGGGAATCCTGACATAGCAATTCAAAAATACAAAATCGTAATATTCCTTGATTCTTGCTTTTGGCATGCATGCCCAATTCATGGAAACAGGCCTGCATCCAATGTGGATTATTGGGATAAGAAACTCGCAAGAAATATTGAAAGGGACAGAGAGGTGACGGAATACTACTTGAACATAGGCTGGAATTTATTGCGTATTTGGGAGCATGAAATTAAGGATGATTTTGAGGGAACTATTGAAAGAATCATTAAATTTATCAAGCAATCGAAACAAAAAATGAGTTGATGCTTGATGTCCTTTCTTTGTTTTTTCAGGAGAATTTTCCCGACTTCGGCAGATCATTAAGTAGGCGGATGACGGCGAGAAGGAAAAGCACCGGGTGAAGTGAGCCGCCTTAGGGAAGTCGAGAGGCATTTCCGGGCGATTGTAAACGCCTCCAAAACATCATCGAGCATTTCACCTGATCGGCATCTCCCCAGGCGAGGGGGATGATCGTCTGCATGAGCCGGGAAATCTGCGTGCGGCTGTACGAGAAGATGCGGGCGATCGAAGGGTGTCCGCCGGTGGAGATCGTGATGACGGGCAACGTGGACAAGGACCCCCGGGAGTGGAGGGAAAAGCAGCCGGGAAGCGAATTCGCCCACATCAAGACGAAAGAAGAGCAGGAAACCGTCAAGGCCAAACTGCACGACCCGGACGACCCGCTGAAACTGGTCATCGTCCGGGACATGTGGCTGACGGGCACCGACATCCCGCCGCTTACGTACCTGTACGTAGACAAGCCCCTGAAAGGGCATGGGCTGATCCAGGCCATCGCCCGCGTCAACCGGGTTTTTCCCGGGAAGACGGGCGGCGTAGTTGTCGATTACATCGGCATAGCCGACGCTCTGAAGGAAGCGACGCACAAGTACACCCAGGGCGGGGGAAAGGGCAAGCCGATCGGCGATCTTTCCGAGGAAGCCGTGCCGATTTTCTTCGAGGCGCTGGAGTCCGTCCGGAAATTCGTTTCCCCGGGCGTGGACATCTCCAACTGGCGGGCGAAGCCGAAGGTGGAGCGCGAGGACTGGCTTGCGGATTTCGTGGGGCACCTCATGGGGCCCGACGAGGATGCGTTCCTGAACGCGCAAGCCAGGCTGGACAAGGCGTATCAACTGGTCAAGCATCTGCCGAACGTCCTGCCGCTTGCCAATGAAGCGCTGCTTTATGAAATCGCAGCCATCCAGATCAAGCGGTACAAGGGGACGGGCGGAGGCGAAGGGAAGCCCAAAAATCTCGAGGAAGAACTTAAGAAACTGATCGATCGCAGCATTGGCGCCCGGGAAGAGGCGATCGACTTGTTCGAGAAGGCCGGCCTAGAGAAGCCGGACATTTCGATCCTGGACGAAGCGTTTCTGGCCGATTTCGAGAAGAAACCGCACGTCGATCTGCGGCTGAAACTCATTCAAAAATTGCTCGAAGAAGAAATCTTCTACCTGGTCCGGCAGAAGAGTCCCCTCGGCATCGAACTGAGCAAAAAACTGAAAGAGACGATCCAGGCCTACCACAATCGCGTCATTACGGCCACGGCCGTCGCGCAGATGATGGTGGAAGCCAGGAAGAGGCTGTTGGAAGAGCGCAGGAAAAAGGAAGCCCTCGGCCTGACGGACGAGGAAATGGTGTTTTACGATCTGGTTGAAAACATGGGGGTTGGAGTGTTCTCCAACGAATTTCTGGCCGGCTTGATCCGCAAGGTGGTGGCCGCCATGAAGAAGGAGTTCCAGATCGACTGGACGAACCCGCACCGGCAGGACGTTCTGGCAAAGGTGACGCTTGCCGTGAAAATGGTGCTGATGCGGGAAAACATCAAGGGGGAGCAACTGCGCTTTCTGACCAATGCCATCGTGGAGAAGGCGAAGGACAAATACAAGGATTGGCCGTTGGAGGCGTGAGTGAAAAGATAGAGAGCCTGCCTCCTGGCAGGCTCTCCTGACCACATGAACCATCCCGGTTCAAGGGCAGCATCAGTCCGAAAATGTCCACACCAACCCGTCCCGGATCAAACCGTCAGGTTGGAGGGCAGCATAGACAGATCTTGTTGTTTCTATTATATCGAGTGAAATCAAGAGGTGCCAAGGGGTATTTCTTTCCCTTTCCAGGGCGTTGCTTGCGCATAGGTCTTCCTCAATTCGTAAGTTGATGGGCAAGCGTCCGTTTCGCCTGCTCCAGGTTTTCGACTTGCTGGCGCAGCCGCAACATTTGATGGAACACGGCAGGCGCATAAACTTGTTCATCTCGCGAAAGACTGACTGGCTTTACCGCGGCAAAGGAACGCCGTCCCCTGTATACGTTTCGTATACAAGTATACGCGGGTATACGCAGAATGCTGCTGCGCATGAGTTTTTGAAAAAAAAATCCTCGTAATTCCTGGAAATTTCGATTCTGCACGCTATAAAATAGTATCAGTACAGGATTTGCCTCAGCCGGAAACCTCCATCCCGGCGCAAGAATGGCGGCTTCCGGGCACTCCCTGCCCCCTTGAGACACTCCGTGCGCGGGGAATCCTCGCTCCCCTGTGAACCCCCCCTTGTTGAACGCCTTCTGTTTTCTTTTTCCTCGTCAGAACGATCTTGCAGCAAAAAGCGGGCTTCTCAAATCCGGTCGTGAACACAGGTTATCGGTTCCGAGAATCGTAAAGGAGGGGACGTACAAAAGCATGAGGAGCATTACCGACCTAATTTAAGCAGAACTGTGTGGGACACCTGGTCCTCCGTTATGGCAGTCTTGACTGCCGGTATCAATTCCAACGGAGGTACCACACATGCAAGACCATTCAATCCCCATGTTCTCTGCCGGAGGATCCGTTGTCCCACGCTTACTGGAGCCTGTCTATGACCCCTTGTACCAACTCGTTCATTTGCATCATCACGGCGCGCCGGATCAAAAGTGCTATATCGCGCTGGGGAAGAAGGATCCAAACGCCCGCAGCGGCTGGTTTCAACGTCATTTCAGCCCGAAGGAGTTGCCGGCCGCCTTGCTGGATCCTGACTGGAAAGACGGGATGGACGTCTACTTTTCGCTGAACAACTTCTTCCTACCCAGAAGGACGTCCAACTGGACCAGGGAGATTCGGGCTCTCTATGTGGACATCGACTACTACAAGTTGGACAGGTGGAAACCCTACAGTCCGGAAGCGATGTTTGATTACATCCGGATGGAGTATGTGGACGAAGGCCGATTACCGATGCCGTCATACGTCATTTTCTCCGGCAGCGGCATTCAACTGATTTTCCTTCTGGAACCTGTTGCCTATTTGAACAAGAAAGCGTACCTGTTGTGGAAAAGATTGCAGTCCCACTTCGTCGAAACGCTCCGGGATGTTGGCGCCGACTCGATGTGCACCGATCTTTCCCGGGTATTCCGGCTCGCCGGCACCTTCAACTCCAAAACCGGTCGGCAGGTTTACCTTGTTCAGTATTTGACCGCGCCTTACTCAATGGAAATGCTCGCCGCCGGATGGCTCCCTCCGCCGCCCCCCCGTCACAAGCCGCAACCATCTCCCCGACGGATTTTAAAGCAAAAGAAGCCCTCCCAGCAAAGGAAACCCGGCGACCCGCCGAAGACGGCTTTTACTCCGTATACGCTTCACCTGGCCCGCGCCAGGGATCTGGAGAAACTGGTACGGCTTCGCCGGGGAGAGATGGACGGTTGCAGGGAATATACGTTGTTTCTGTATCGCTATCTCATGCTTTTCCTCACTCACAATCCCCAAACGGCTCTCCAGAACACCCATCGGCTCAACGAATGGTTCTCCCGTCCCCTGTCCCGTTACGAAGTGGAACAAGCGACGCGAAGCGCCGAAGAAATGTGGGCGCATCAAACGGGGCAAAAAAACCTCTCGATTACCCGCAAAAATCCCGATGCATACCAAACCGTTGGTTACTTTCACAACAATCAAACCATCATCAAGCACCTCAACATTACGCCCGCAGAACAACGCGAACTTGTGACAATCATCGGAAAAGAGGAGAAAAATCGCCGGGAACGGGAAAGGAAAGAACGCCGGAGAAGGGAGGCCCAAAAGCCGACTTGCGACATGATCAAACAGAGGGCAGAGGAAAAAATCCAAAGGATTCACCGGCTTCTAGCGAAAAACCCGGGCTTGTCCATACGCGGGCTGAGCCGGATGACCGGTTTCTCCAGGTCGGCCATTCAGCGTTACATGAAACAGGCGTAATCACAGGCGGGCGGCGATCGCCCGCTTATGCCGATTAAGGTGTCCCATGCAGTTCTGCTTAAATTAGGTCGGTACTGTTTACTCATGTGATTCAGGAAGTGTTTGCAGCAGGGTCTGTTCTTTTGGTTTTTGGGAACAGGAACAGGATATTTTCGGAACAATCGGGTGAAGTAGTTCGAGATTGAGAAATATGCCCGGATACTATTGGTCGCACACACACCTTATGTTCTTTCCATTCGGTTCTATATGTCCGGAAATTTCGGGTGAACGCCCAACCCTATTCTGACAATTTTGGAACTCGGAAAAAACATGAATATCCGGATAATTTTTATTGAAAATGTCCGGTCGGATACTTCATGGCAGTCAGCAAGTTCTTATTGATTATAACTGAAAGATTCTTCGGTCGGGCAGATAGTTTGTAAGGTTACGGAAACAGGAAATGCGAGTGATCCTGTCGAATTACGGAAAAGTCACACTTACACTGAATGTGCTTGAATGAAAATTCGCCTCTGCGCATATAGGAGACATTTTCTGTTTGGGTTTCAGGTAAGTAATGGTGGAACCTAGGGACGAGGTGGTCGTCTTTGCCCAAAAATACGACTGTCGAGATTCAGAAACATATCGCTAAGATTGGTGAAGAAATTGGATTTATTTCAAAACTTGAGTATCAATTCTCCCTTGGTCGAGATCATCTGTATTCACCTATTTACGATGTCGTTTGGTTTATGGATCTTTCATCCTTTGTCAAAGGAGAGATTGTCGAGAAATATCTGGGTCAAGGGAATGTCTGGAATGAATACGTACGCCATGTTCCCGTTGCTGTCTTTGAGATTGAAGGCTCAACGACGAGTTCGAAGAATCAGGTAGGTAATTTCGCAAACGCTTACCTTTCGCCTGCATTCTTTAACATTATCGTTGTGAACAATGCAGGTGCTGGAACAGAAAGAGACACCTATCGCAGAGGAGTTAAAATCTATCGAAGTTTTACCACTTTGCTTGGAAATCGAAACGCAATTTTTACGGATTATGAGTTTCTCAAGGATATAAAAGTCAATCAAAAAAGCATCGTTTCGCCAACTGTTTCAAAGCAACAAAACATGAGGAGAAAAGGTTCCGGCGGAGAAACGTCATCCGTTGAGTTGGCTGATCGGATCATACATGATTTTCGGAGTAGTTGTTTCCTCTTGAGACAAGACTACGAGCCGGACCAATTTTATTGGCACTATTCAATTGATCAGGCTCGGCAGAGCGTTATGTGCTTACCGGAACTAGATATCCTCATGCACAAACAAGTGATCTGGAATCCGATTACTAAAGAGAAAAGGATGGCTAGGCGGGCGGAGGACTTGTACTATATCCCTAAAATCGATCTTGTTTATGGGGTGATGCTGCCATTTGCCTTTACAACCTTTCTCCGCAACTTAGCCGTTTCCATGGGGGACGATGCTTGGCACTACCCCATCTTAGCCTATATGCGTCAGAATACAAAGCCGTTGGAACCGTTGTTTTTTCCGGTAATCGGATTTGAGATAGAGACTTCCGTTTCAAAACACCTTTCTGGAGGGATCATCAACTTGTCATCGAACACGTTTTGCGGTGTGGTCGTAAGTCCCCGTGTTTCTTCAAGACATGTGAAAACGTATAAAGAGTTATTCGGAGTCAGAAATGTCTTTCATAAAAGCAGCGAGGAGGTATTGGAATGAGAATCATGCTGACGATCCCGGTCTATAAAGACAATTTCGATTGGAAGAGTTGGGACAAGAAGTTAAAGGACATGATTGTTGACCATAAGGTAAACCTCATTGTCTTCCCGGAAGGCTTCATTGGCGACGTACCATTGGATGAATTGGAAGATGAAGTTCAGTACTTGGGGGATCTCTTTCAATGTTCCGTGTTGACAGGAATCGGCGGGATAGATGGAAGTCAATGGGCTGTTTATTATAATCCCATCCCAGATGATGGAGAAACCGAATGGAAGGTGTATTGCAAGCATTCTACCGCCAGAACAATTGCCTTTGATATACCAGAGTACGACGAAGAACATGACATCCTATTTGAACCGATTTATTTTATGGGCAAGAGAATTCAAGTCAATATTTGTCACGATATCTTCTTTCCGATGATTACGGAACGGATGCGGAGGGAGGGATTGGACGTTCTGATCAATCTGACAGGCGGTAACGTGACCCCAAGTAAGTGGCATAACGTTTTTCGGGGTCGTTCCTATGAAATGGACGCTCCGATTTTATGTACGATGGGTTACGATCCGGAAAAGAGCGGGGTTTCGGAGGCGTTTGCTTACTTTAAAGGCAAGCAATTAAAGGCTGTAGTCCGAAAAGGATCCATAACGAAACAACAGCCAGAAATCGCTGTATTTGATTTGTCGAATCTGCAAACCGAAATGACCGAACCGGAGGTATCGGCGTCTAATAAAATCTATAACGACTTCACTGTTGCCTTTTCTATGGAAAGGAAGGCCGATCTGCAGATTGCTCTGTCTTCCTCGGGCCTTATCGTGAGGGATACAACCCAAAAGACTATAACCCAAAAGACTATAGAGATTGAGGATGAGTTTGCACTTCTGTGCCGCGACGTGTCTGTTACGTTTCTTCCTTACCGGTTGTTGAAAGACCGAACTGCTGTCCTCAAACATTGCGATACTTCGGCGGAAAGTCATATCGTCGTATATCACAGTGTCCGGCCGGTGGATGTGGACGAATGTCTTTCGTTATTGAAATTGCGTGTCATTGAAAATCGCATAGGAGCCGTTATCGTATCTCCGAATCTGAAAGCGGGGATGAAAACAAATCGGTATAAAAACATACAGTTGTTCTATCCTGTGGAGGATATGATTGGTTTCGATCTCAACTTTTTAGGCGGACCTAATTCTGTATTCTCTAACAGTTCAAGTTTGCTTGGTATACATCGAAAGCATAAAGATAAATACTATTCACTTGTCAATCTATGACTAACTGAGCCGCTTGAGTAGTAAATAATCATACCTAAAATTGCACAGGAAGAATCCGGAATAACCAGGATTATGTCCGGAACAATCGGGTGAAGTGGTTCGAGGTTGAGGTATATGTCCTGAGGTATATGTCCGGATCTTTCCGGTCGAAACCATATGTCCAGTTCATTCGGGTTAATATGTCCATAAATATCGGGTGAACGCCCGATCAATCCCGTCAATGGAACCGTTTGCCCGGTGAATCGGGGCTAATATGTCCATGGATTTCGGGTCATATGACCAAAGAAATCTGGTAAATGTCCAAACGAATCTATCCAATATGTCCTTAAAAATCGGGTGAACGTACAACCCTATCCGGACATTGGCGAAACTTCGGAATCAAACCTGAATAACCGGATGTTATCTGATGCGTAATGTCCGGCCCGATCGGCGGCCTGGAAACGCCATGCGATAAAAAAGCCAGAATCAACTGGACATTTACCCGTTTTTTTTTTGGGCATATCACCAGAAATCTATGGACATATGCACTCCATCCTGACGGCTGAACCGATTGCAGATCTCAGACGGCCGGGTTGTGCAGCGAGCCCGTCTGGACTTTTGATGGAATTTACGAGTGGGCAAAAGCGAATGCGTTCAGGAAAAGATAAGGGCTGCCCCCGATTGCGCGTTTTTGATCCAACGCCTTCTCCAGCCAATCCTTGACGTTCTGCGGGAAGATGGCTGTGTTGCACATCGGGCAGGCATGAAATTTCGCCCCCGATATCGTCACCCGGATTCCGTCATCGCTCGTCCACCCCAGGTTTCCTCTTTGCGCCATGCATTCGGCTCCGCAATGAAAGCATTTCATCCGCTGATCCTCTTCCCGTCGTCATATGTTGAATTTTACGTTAATTTCATGCTAGAGTTTTTGGTGTGAGAATGTATGTTCGTGTTTTACGCGGGGTGATATGATGCTCTCGGACCGCGACCGCAAATTGCTGCGGATCATCGCCAACTACAGCGCCGGCCGCGGCCGTTTCCCGACGCTGAAGGAACTTCAGATCAAATCGGGCCGCTCCAGGCCCGACGTCATGGCCGGGCTGAAAGTACTGGAGCAGGAACGATATTGTTGCCGATCACGTAATTTGACGGTGGAACAACCACCGACAATGACGTGATCGTTTGTACGTCAGCCACGTCACCCATATGAGAATTGGGTCGCCAATCATCAACCGGAAATGTGAAAGCGGCAGGTTAGCCTGCCGCTCCACGCTGCTTGTCCAAATCCGCCAACACGCGGCCAATGTGTGCTTCTTCGACAACCTCATGCCCTTTCCCTTCTGCATCATACAATGCATGGGTGCAAATCAGATTGATCACACGAGGAAGTCCTTGGCTTGCCGCATGGATCATCTGCACGGCGCTTTCTGAGAATACCGGACGCTCCAAACCGGCCGTCCTCATGTGATGCTTGATGTAGGCGCCGGCTTCCTCGCGCGTCATCCCGGTCAGATGGTACTGCATGCCGATCCGCTGTGCAATTGCCTCGAACTTCTTCAGGCGCAGCTTCTTCCGCAGTTCCGGTTGTCCCGACAGGATGATCGGAAAGTAGGAGCGCGCGTCCATCTGGGCCCCCATAGCAAAGCGAAGTTCGAGCAGCATTTCTTCACTCATCTCGTGAGCTTCGTCCACAACCACAAGCAGCGAACGCTCCCCCTGGGCTTCCCGTTGCTGAAGAACCTCTTCCCACAGCCGCTTGGCTTTCGGCAGCGAGTAGGGCGGCACTTCGCCGACCTGCCTCAGCAATTCGCTGTAAAAATCACGCGGTTTGAGGTTGGACTGGCTCAGGTACACCGGCAGTGTCATCATTGGATCGAGCGAGCGGAACAACCGACGGATCAGGGCAGATTTGCCGCTGCCCACCTCACCGGTCAGCACTCCGAGCTGACGCTGTGCCACAGCCACGCTCAGTCGGGCGAACGCCTCTTCATGACCGCGAAACGAAAAACAGTCCACCATATCCAGCATGCGCGTAAAGGGCCGGATCGCCGTGCTCACCGCTTCTCACCTCCCATGGTGGTGCACGCATAGCGGATTTCTTCTTCCTTCCACTGTGCTTTTCGTTTCTGTTCCGCCAAATCGAGAAAGGAGAGCTGCACGTCCGCTTCTTCTGCCGGCGCGACCTCGTCGGCGGGGACCCGGCGGTCGCGGTAACGCCGCAGTTCGACCGGCTTGGCATTGCCGCGGCGAACGCCTTCGAACCAGACCTGAATCTCCCGCAGGTCGTACGGATCGTAACGCAGCGTCACCTGCCGGCTGCCGAGATCGCCGTCCACTTCATACGTATTGCCCAGGAGGCGGACACAGCCGGTCGCATCCACCTTGCGTGTTTCTTCCCACAGAAAGATCTCGTTCAATTCGGCGAGCGACACCCGCCTCGGCCGGCGCGAACTGCCGTTCCAACGGGCCTGAGGGGTTTCTTTCGTTCCGCCATGCACCCGCTGGTGGTAATAGCCGTCGATCCACGCCCAAAGCGCGTCGTTCAGCTCCTCCAGCGTCGTCAATTGGCCCGCCTCGATGCGCGCGTACACTTCGGGAAGGAAACTCGTGTCGATGAACTGAAAGCTCCTCTCAATTTTCCCGCGTCCACGGGGCTGGAAAGGGCGCGTATGACGCAGGTCGATCCCCAGCTTCCCGCAGATGCGGGTCAGGTGCTGGGACGAAAACGCCGCTCCATTGTCCACGTACAGCATTTCCGGAACGCCGCAGCGCAGGATCGCTTTCTTCAGGCAATCTTCCAGCCGCGGCAGCTTCTCGTCGAAGTAAAACTGGGCATGCAGGATATACCGGCTGTAATCGTCGAGAACGAGGCACAAGATCGTCTTTCTCCGTTTCTTCGGGTTCCTCGGGTCAGGCAGGTAGACGAAATGCTTGAAGTCCGCCTGTACCAGAACCAGAATATCCTCCGCTTCGAAGCGGCGGTGGCCGGATGCCGCGTTTTCTTTCATGACGCTGCGGCGGCTGAGACCGGCCTGGCGAAGGTGGCGCGCCAGTGTGCTGGGTGCAACCGTTCCCGGCGGGACCAGTGCGCCTTCCTCGAGCAGAAAGATGATTTGTTCGACGCTCCGTTCGGGCCTTTCACGTCTCAATTGTTTGGCCTTCTCCAGCACGGCCCCGTCCATGCGCAAACGCCCCTTGGAACTGCGGACGCGCGGCTTCAGCGCATCCCAGCCGCCCTTGCGATACGCCTCTACCCAGCGCTCCAGCGTCCGAATGCTCACGGTGCGCGAGCGTCCGCCGGGGACTTCATAGACGCAGCGGGACGCCTCCTGCAGCAGCGCCTTCATTTCTCCGGGCGCCAGCGGAGTTTGCCGGCTGACGATCGGCGCAATCAGTGCATACCGGGCAGCGGCGATGCTTTCGGGATGTTCCATCGGCAGAACCCTCCTCGGAATATGGATTCGGGGAATCTCCCCAGCCTCCATTGTCGCCGCTCCCCCGGGCTTTCATCGACAGCCAACGTTTGTGGGATCATCAACCGGGCACCGTCACCGACAATGGCCGTGCCCATCGGTTCAGCCGATGCAGCAGCGACCCCTCCTGAGCCGATGTCCGAAGCCGTTCCCAGCAGGCGAACCACAAAGACCAGCCGGCTCCCCGCCCACGAGGCAACGCCACCTGCGGGTGCCGGGAAAGAAGCCACGCAGCCAACCGATCTTCCAGCTTGGAAAGCATGTCCTTCCAGCGGCGGCACCACCGCCGGATCGTGCGTACGGACCACGGACCGCCGGGCCAGGCGGCGGATTGCTGCGCCATGGTTATACGTGAAGCGCCATGGGTCTCTCCCCGGACGACCTCTTCCTGGATGTCGACCGCCGTTTGCTGCTTAGGCAGAAGGAACGCCGGCAATACGCTCGTCGTTCTGGAACATTGGGGGCAACGAAAACGAAAAATGGGAATGACGAAACGTTCCGTGAGAGTAAAGACACATCGGAAAAACCGGCCGTGCCGATGCAACATCACGGTTTCGGAGCAGTGCGGACACACACGCGGCCGGTCTGCTTCGGGAATGCCGTCAGAGCAGGACTGAAGATACCGCTTTACATCCAAATTCCAATCCGTTACGATAGACATAGCGATTTATTCGCAGGGCAAATAGGAAGACTTGGGCGCCAACCTGAGGGTCTTCCTATTTGCGTTTTCTGCGAAGATTGCATCCTCCTGATGATTGTCGTCTCAACTCCCATCTACTTACGACAACCAACGGTTTATTTCCTCCGCCAACATACATAACAAAAAATCGCCTTTCTCACGTCAAATTACGTGAGTGGCGACACGATATATTGAGTTGGACGAGAACGGACAGATTCGAAACCTGCTGGAAGCGTGGGAGAGGCCGGCTTTCCGGCCTTGATTTTGTTGATGTTCGAGATCTCTTTACCAAATTCCTGTTGAGAGCCCGAGACCGTGCATCATGGAAGCCGGGAAGTTGACGCTGGAACGCAAACGGTGCAACGTTTGTTTATGAGGGGCCCGGCCGGGTTCCTGCCAAATCAGGCTGGCATGTCAAAGTCTTGATAAGTGAAGAAAAAAGAGATATACTTTGCATCAGAAAGTGACGCTATCCTTGGAGAGGAAAAAGTCTCTGTCTCAAAGTCGAAGATGAACTTCAGCAGCGTCAGCAGAGACGTGCTGAAGGCCGTCAATGCCATGACAAGTTGAAAGGCTTCCATGGCATCAGTGGCCAGGCCCGGGGGCAAATCTCCGGGCCTTGGCTTTTTGGCAAGCGGCCTAAAGCCGGTCGGAAGGGGCGTTGTATTTTTTTCGAAATCCGCAGGTTGTCTCGGATGCCGGCGATTTCAAACCGTTTCCGGCCGTTTTTCTCGCCCTGATCGCTTTTTTCTTGTGACGCGGGCGGATTCGAAGAAGCGGGGCGGGCGATTTCAGAAACGTTGATGCCCCGAACCGGGCCGCGTGAGAAAAATTGTTGCCGTAAAAATTTGAAAATGCGTTCCGGCGTCCATTAAAATAGAATCAGAAAATCCGAAAGCAAATTTCTCCAAACTTTCATTCCTCGCGTGTTTCAATTTCCCTTTGAATCCTCTATGCTTTGGCCCTCGCGGAACCTGCTTCGGTTTCCTTGAATGCCGCACATCTGCATCCCTTCTGCTTATGGCTCATCAAGTTGAGCCGATTTTGAACCAGTGGCAGGAGGGTATCTATGCATTTTTCTCCTTTTGACAGTCCCGCCGTTTTTCCCGGCAAGTCGATCCAGGTTGAACTTTGGCAACGCAGCGATGCGCGCTTTGCCGCCTTGGTCAGGGAACGCGCCGAGATGTCCCGTCCCCAATCCTCGTACCTGCAGGCAAAGAGGATGGTGCTCTGTCAGTGCTCCAACGTTCACGTTGAAACGTTCTCGGAAAACGATTCGGAGTGCACGCTGGAGTATTCCGTGCTCCTTGCGGCGGCAAGCCTGGATGAAGCAAAAGATGAACTTTGCTGCATCCTGCTTCTGCTTGAAGCGGAAACGGCCCGCCTGTTTCCCCGCATCCTTTCCGCGTAAGTCCGGGATTTCCGGACGTTATGGGGCCCGTTCTGGCCCCGAGTTTCATAGTAGGAAAGGAGATTCAGAAACATGTCTGCAAAAGTGCAATTCATTCATCCAGATCATAATGAATGCTTTACTTGCACGGACTGCGGGGAAACCATGCCCCGGCGCGAGGTTGACGCAAGCGGGCGCATCCTCCGCATCAATTTCCGGGATGTGGCCGTTCCTTCGGTGTGCAACGCCTGCCTGGCGAAGCGCCGGGCGGAACGGAAGGCGCGCCGCACGCTTCAGCCTTTGGGCTTTGCGGTTTCGCGCAAGAAGATGAACGGTGAATCCCGAACCGTGAAGGTGGCGGTCTACCTGAACGAACAGGAAAGCGATCTGCTCGACTATCTGGCGCATTGCTATGACATGCCCAAATCCGTCATTCTGACGAACGCTTTCAACCTGTTTTGCAAGGAGAATTTGACCCCCGAAGACCGGGAACGGGCACAGCGCTGGAAAGAGTTCAAGATGGAGATGCGGGGCGTATCCCCGGCGGCGGGGCAAAACGGTTCCTGAGCAGTCAGCCGGCGGGGCCGGCCCGGGCCTGTTTCTCGCCTTTCCGTCCATGCACCGCGCCTCGTTTCCCTCGCCTGGTCCTGCGGCACCCGGTTGATTCGCATGAAGATGCGATGAAACCGGGGGCCGCAAATTTGACTTGAAATCCCCGCCAAAGACGTTCTACGTTTGAGTTGGAGCCATGTCCATATTCGACGATAAAGGAGATGGGACGAATGAATGCGGTGCGCATCAACGAAGAGACGGGAACCGAGGAGTATGTGTATTGCCCGGTCTGCTTCGGGGAACTGCTCCTGGGCGCGATGACGAAGGAAGGCGAGGTGCTTGAGCCGGAAGTGGGCAAGGTTGCCGTCCACCCTTTGCCTGAAGGCTCCGTTCCGGTTGTCATGTGCCGGGACTGCGACTGGAAACAGGTCATGCGGCCGGAGGACGTGTTTGTCTTCGAAGGACCGCACGTTGCGGATCCCTACGAGGAATGATAAGGGAAGAGGTCCGTCACCTCTCCCTTTATGCAACGGGGTTCTCCCGGTTACAGTCTCCGTTTGTTGATGCGGCTCCATCCCATGCGGGAGATCGGAGAAAAATGCTCATGCTGCTGACGGATCATTTCATCGTTCATGGGAACATAACGCCTGGTCGTTTCAATGCTAGCATGAGCCACGATCCGCTGCAGCGTAAACAAGTCTCCGCCATTCATCAGGAACTGCCGGCAGAAGAAACTGCGAAAGCGGTGAGGCGAAACGAGTTCACTCGGAATGCCCGCCGCTTTGGCGTAAAGTTTGAGGCGCTTTCGAAAATGATCGGCTTTCAGGGGCTCGCCGTAATTCGACAGGAAAATGTAGTCGGAGTTGAAATAACGCTGGTTCTCATCGATCAGCCGCAAGACCTCGCGCAGCACGTGGACAGAGACGGGAACCATGCGGGGCTTGCGGTTTTTGTTCATCCAGCCGGGCAAATGCACGCATCTGGTTTTGGGATCGATATTCTCTGCTTTCAACCGCAATGCTTCGTGAATCCGGAAACCGCCGTCGGCAAGGAGCATCATCAGGGTTCGATCCCGAAATCCCGCATAGGTCGAGGTGTCTGGAGCGGCAAGCAATCTCTCCAACTGCTCCTCCGTCAGCGTGTCTTTCTCCTTGTGATCAAAACGGGGTTGTTTTATGTTGCTGATCGGATTGTCCCCGATGATGTTTTCCCGATGCAGGAAATTGAACATGGTACGAAGAATGCGCAATCGGAATGCCACGGTATAGGGGGATAAAGTTTCTTCGGTCTGCATCCGGCAGGGCACTTCCGAGTATTTCCGTTTGTTTGCCATGTAATCGACATAGGAGCGCAAGTGTTCTGCTCCGATTTGCTGAATGAACCGGATTTCCGGATCGTACTGGTTAAGCCATTCCCGAAAGTACCGCCAACCATTCACGTATTCCTCGAGCGTTCGTTCCCTCATTCCTTCGGCCTTTTTGGAGGAGTAAAAGATTTGGAAAGCGTGGTCCAATGTGACCATGTTTTCGCTCGGAACCTGCTGCAGATCCCTCGTTCTGCCCTTTACGATCCTTCGGCCTTTTCTTGGATCAGCGGACATAACCATAACAAAACCCTCCTGCCAGATTTTGATCTGCAGGAGGGCGCAATCGGTCTCATTGCTTGTTCAGGCCAACAATCCGAGTCAAGACCGACAGTTCACGGTTTTGAAAGACCAAGACTGTGCGCCTTTCGAGTGCACAGTCCCGGATCCTCAAACCCGCAAACCCTTGCGGGACAAAGGATTTATGGAACTGGCGCGCCACGGTGGGACTCGAACCCACGACGCACAGTTTAGGAAACTGTCGCTCTATCCAGCTGAGCTACGGGCGCGCAGCAAGATGTATTATACCACATTGCGACTGTCGAAGGAAGGGACGGCGACCTGAAAATCGTTGCCGCATCAACCTTCGTATCTGGAATCGTTGAACAGGTAGGTCTGCGGCGCACGATCCGTTTTGACCGGCTCCGTCTGTTCGGCCTGGATGTCGAATTCAGTCTCCCCTTCCTCGCCGAGCATCTCTTTGCGCAGTTTCTCCGACTTCTCGCGGTAGTAAGCCTCGATCTGCGATCTCAGGATGTAGGAACGCAACCAATTCGCGTGGTCATCTTTCAGCTCGATAATGCGCGTTCCGCACCGGGTGCCTTCCTCGGTGCGCTGCAGATGAACGATCTCCGTCCTGCATTCAAAGCGGTTGCCGAGATCCAATTCAAGGTGAAGCTGGTTCCGCGTCTGCAGCGGAAGATCGATATTGAACAGCAAGCCGATTCCGGACATGCTGATGTTGTCCAGCAGAACGGTCGGCGGATCCGGGAACTTCCGTTCCACCTTGCGCGCATGTTCATACAGACTGAGCACCCGGGCCTGCTCTCTGACCGGCACCCGCGGATCCTGCCGCTTGTCCTGGAATTTGCGGCGATTCTCGGGAGGGTTCAGCACGACCAGCGCGCCCTGATCCTTCGCAAGCACCGTTGATTCGAACACATAGATGCCGCCCTTGGCGTAAATCATGACCTTGACCTTTTCGCCGAGCATGAACTGGTCGTATTGCGGGAATTCAATCTCCAGCAGCTCGCCGGCGACATAGGTCAGCGTGCCAGTCGATACAAATCCTTTTTTTTCGACGACGGCTTTCGAGTCCATCAGCACCGAGACGTCGTATCCCATCGAGCCGGTCGACGAATTTCTCGGTGACGGGGAAGTGTTGGATAACGGCATGGTCCTTCCACAACTCCTTTCTGTATGGGACTCCTGTATGACAAAAAAACCATCCCCGATTAGCAGGGATGGTCTACCGTTACATGCAGCGACAGGTACATCCGAATCCCGGTAACCAGGCGATCATAGCTCGTGCGGAGCCGTAGACCCTTAGCTTTGCGTCCTTGCCTTTCGACAAGTTTGCCCTTTGCTGATTCGATGCCGATATAGATGTCAGTCATATTTCAAGAATCTGCAAAGTTCATTATACTGTAAATTGTATTGAAATGGCAATGCCAATTTTCATAGGATGGAGCCGCAAGTCATGCAGCCTTGGCACTATGCTCGTGTCGAAAAGCGGCAGAAAAAAGTGGAGTCCAATCGACAAAAACTTACAAATTCTGTGGATCAAGAAGTGTATAATGGAAGCACAATCCATAACTTCTATCGGGGGAGACTGAGGCAGATGAAGAAAGATCGCTTGCTGGGACAGCTGCAAACGCTTCGCTTTCGTCTGCACGCACTTGCGGAAGCAAGAGGAAGTCTAACCGACCCGGAAGTCCTCGCCCTGAGCGAAGAGGCGGACAGGCTCATCGTCGCACTGCAGCAGCTGCAACGGGACGAGTTGACCATTCCCGACAAAAAAGCCCCACGCTTATGAACGATTGCGCAGCGCCCGGAAGAAGCTGGTGAGCAATTCGGAGCATTCGCTGCGCAGCACATCGGATATGACCTCGGTACGATGATTGAATCGCCTGTCCTGCAACAAATTCATCAGCGTGCCTGCGCAGCCTGCTTTCGGATCGTCCGTTCCGTAGACGACGCGAGCGATCCGGGACTGCAGGATGGCGCCGGCGCACATTGGGCATGGTTCCAGCGTGACATACAGCGTGCAATCGAGCAGCCGCCAGGCATTCAGATGCTCGCTGGCCTGACGGATGGCCAGTATTTCGGCATGGGCGGTCGGATCGCGCATCGTCTCGCGCAGATTGTGGCCTCTGCCGATGATCTCCCCGTTTTTCACAATAATTGCGCCGATCGGGACTTCCCGCAACGACTTTGCTTTTTTCGCTTCCTCTATGGCTTCGCGCATGAAGCGCACATCGTCCTCTGCAAAGCTCATTCATCTGCCTCCTCCGCTGTTCGATCCTGCACTTTTGACTGTCTATACCGCGAACAGATATTCGTTGTTAACACGTTGTGCATAAATCGGTGGATAACTAAAGATTTGTCCACAGTTGTCCACATCCTGGAAATCGAGATACCGATGTTATCCACAAGTTTTGGCTGTATGGAAGGAGGTGCCCGTGTTGTCATTCAAGATCAGGTTGACCTTGATCCTATCGACCATCGTGATCATTTTCCAGACACTCACCGTCATTGTGAACGATTATGCGATGCGGGTCAACCTGAAGCGCGAAGTGCAAGAACTGATGCACAACATCGCCGCAAGCGTCACGGAGCATGCCGCCCGGGTAACGCGATCGGCAGACGGGCCGGATAAAAACTCGTCCGGCCTGGATCCGACCGCACTCATTCAGGATTATCAGTCCCTGCACCGCAACATCATGGAAATCGCGGTATTCCGTCCGGCGGAAGAAGGGGGGGCCGGCTCCTCATCCGCGCGGGAAGCGGGGAACGCTGCATCGCAGGAACTCACCGGACGTCTGCTGTACGGCAGCTACGACATCCATGCGAGCGGGACGGATTCGGCCGATCTGGCCGAGGCCATGCGAAGCGGCGAGGTTTACCGCTCGCTCAGAAGCGGAGGAAAGACCTTGCTTGCCGGCACGTTCGGATTTCCCGAATCGGGGCTTGCCGTGCGCATCGCGGCGGACCTGTCGCCCATGTACGGCATGATCAGGGAGACGCGAAATTATCAGATCTCCCTGTCCGTTCTCCTTCTCCCGGCAGCGGTCGCCATCAATTACGGGCTCGCTTATGTGCTGATCCGTCCGCTGCGCCAAATTCTGGGCAAGGTGGATGAAGTGGCATCCGGACGATTCGATACGCCGCTTGCCGTGAACCGCAAAGACGAGACCGGCCAGCTGGCCGAACGGATCAATGCGATGGCGAAGAACCTGGACGTCTACACGGCCAGGCTCAAGAAGGCGTTTGAAGAAAACCGGTCGATGAAGGAACACCTCGAGTCCATTATCCACCATACGACGGACGCGATCCATATTGAAGATGTGAACGGTGTGCTCATCCGCGTCAATCCGGCGTTCGAGCAGATGTTCGGATGGAGCGAGGAAGAGGCGATCGGACGCAGTCTGCCGATCGTTCCCGAGAGCGGCATGAAAGAGGAGCTCGAAGCCCGGGAAGCGCTGCTTGCCGGCCAGATGCTGCCGGCGCGCGAGACGATCCGCCGCCGGAAAGACGGCTCCTGCTTCGAAGTCAGCGTCACCACCTCGGCAATCCGCGACAGGAACGGCGTCATCCAGGCGTTCGCCAGCATTACGCGCGACATGACGAATCGGAACAAAATGGATGAGCTTCTGCGCCGCGCGGAGAAACTGAATACCGTCGGCCAGCTTGCCGCGGGGGTGGCCCACGAGATCCGCAATCCGCTCACGACACTGCGCGGATTCCTGCAGCTCCAGCAGCAGACGAACAAGCTGAATCAGCGGCACATCGATATCATGCTGTCAGAGCTCGACCGGATCAATCTGATTGTCAGTGAATTTCTGATTCTGGCGAAACCGCAGGCGACGAAATTCCGGATTCAGGATGTGCGGTTCATCCTGGGCGATGTCATCTCGCTGCTCGACAGTCAGGCGCATCTGTGCAATATTGTATTCACCACTTCTTTCGACAGCGAGCCCTGCGAGGTGGCCTGCGAGGAGAATCATCTGAAACAGGTATTCATCAATATATTGAAAAATGCGATCGAGGCGATGCCCAAGGGCGGCGAGATCGAGATCGAAGCCCGGAAACAGCCGGGCTGGATCGTGATCACCATCCGGGATCACGGCGTCGGCATATCGGAAGAGATGATTCCGAAGCTGGGCGATCCGTTCGTGACCAGCAAGGAGTCGGGGACCGGACTTGGCATCATGATCAGCCAGCGCATCATCCAGAGCCATCAAGGGACGATGGAGATCCGCAGCACAGTCGGGGAGGGCACGACCGTTACGATCAACCTGCCCGCGGTGGAATGAGCCGGCGGACGATGAAGACCCCCCTGCGCTTCGCACAGGGGGGTCCAAGGCATAGCTGCTCATGAATCCTTCGTTGCTGCCGCGTTATTGCCGGACACCTGCAGCGACTCAACGGCCGACGCATCCGTGAATTTGCGGAGAATGGAAACTTCGACGCGCCGGTTCTTCGCGCGGCCTTCGGGCGTGTCGTTGTCCGCCACGGGCCGGAATTCCCCGTATCCGGTCGAGCTGACCAAGCGGGGATCGAGATTGCCCGCCTCGATCAGCACCCTCATGAAGTTGATCGCGCGTTTCGCGCTGAGTTCGTAGTTGGATTCGAATTCGGCCGTGTTGATCGGCTGGTTGTCGGTATGCCCTTCGACGGATATCTCGTAGCCCGGGTAATTTCTCAGCATCGTGCCGATCGCAACGCCGAGCTCCTTGGCTTCCGGCGTGAGGTCCGCTTTGCCGGAAGCGAACAGCGCATTGTCGCTGATCGTAATGAGCAGGGACGAATGATTCAATTGGATATCGAGCTGTGTCGACAAATTGTTTTCCTGGATATACTGACTGAGCTGGTCGCGCAGCTGCTCGAACTCCCGAAGCTCCTGTTCCGCCCGGCGCGCCGCTTCGCTGGAGGCAACGCCTTCTTTCCCGCCGGACAACCGAACCATGTCGGTCGAGTTCGTCATTTGATCCACGGACACGACGACGGCCGATTGATCCAGAACGCCGATGCCGGAATTGAACGCCACGCTGAACGCCCGGCTCATCTCCTGGAACTTCTGCGCATCGACGGAGCTCATGGCGTACAGCACGATGAACAGCGCAAGCAGCAGCGTGAGCAGATCCGCGTAAGGTACGAGCCAGGTCTCATTGGGATGCTCTTCGTGATCCTCGTGTCTATGCCGTCTGCTCAACGCCTCTCGCCTCCCTTTCGCGTTCCTCGCGTTCATGCAGCGCTTGCCGTTCTTGCGGCGTCAGGAAGACGGACAGCTTCTGGTTGATGGCAATCGTGGAGACGCCGGATTGAATCGACAGCAAGCCTTCAACCATCATGAGCCGAAGTTCGGTTTCCCGCTGGGAGAGCCGCCTCAGCTTGTTGGAAATCGGATGCCAGAGCACATACCCGGTAAAAATACCAAGCATTGTGGCAATGAACGCGGCGGCGATGGAGTACGCAAGCTGGGCCATGTCGGTCATATCCGAAAGCGCGGCGATCAGGCCGATGACGGCGCCGAGCACGCCGAGCGCCGGAGCGTACATGCCGGCCTGGGAGAAGATCTGCGCTCCCGCTTTGTGCCGCTGTTCGGTCGCATGGATTTCTTCCAGCAGAACATCGCGCACGAAGTCCTGGTCCTGGCCGTCGATGATCATCCGCATGCCGTTGCGAAGGAACGGATCCTCGATGTCATCCACCCGCGACTCCAGCGCAAGCAGACCTTCGCGGCGGGTGATCGTCGCCCATTCCATGAACAGCCGGATCAATTCTTCTCGCGAGACCAGCTCCTGCTTCTTGAAGAGAATTCGGATCAGTGCGGGAAACTTCTTCAGTTCGGACATCGGAAACGCTATGAACAACGATGCGGCCGTACCGACGAGAATGATGACGTAAGCGGCGGGGTTGATCAATTGTGCCAGAGGCGCGTGTTTCAACAACATGCCTCCGATGATCGCCACAATGCCGAGAATGATGCCGGTAATGGTCGATTTCTCCATAAGACACCTCGCACTGACTTTAAGAGATGATGGTAGGACTGGGATACGCCTTGCGGCATGAATCGGGTCCGATCGACACATGCCATATAGTATTTATCGTCATTCTTGTGGAGATTATTAGATTTTGAGCCGACAAAATCAGCCGTGCAGGCCGGCGGCCGGCCAATGCCGCGGGGAAACGCGTTCTTCCCGCGGATAAAATGCTGCGGCTTCGAAAGGATGGATGTCTATGGGAGTCAGGCACGGTCGGGCGTACGGGGACATTTTGCGGGAGTTGACCGAAGCGGTGGGCGGCATCGAGGACAGCTACCGGTTGTGCGGCATGGAGGCCGAAGAATGGGCCGGGCTGGGGGAACAGGAGCGGCGCGAGACGCTGGAAGCCATTGCGGATGACGTGTTCTACGGACTCGGCGCGCAGCCGGTCATTGCCGTCGGCGCCGGCAAAGTCGTCTACCATCCGAAGTTCCATGTAATTGAAGTTTCCATTAATAACAGGGAAAGCCGCATCGTCCGGCTCATTTGAACGCATGCTTTACAAAGAATTACAGAATCCGTACAATCGAGGTAATGTAAGCATGTGAAAATATGTGACATTAACGCCTCAAGGAGTTCAAAACCATGTCGCTGAAATATACGGTGCAGCCCTTCATGCTGGACGAACGCGATCTGATGCCTTATTTTCAGCCCATCCTGGCATTGGACAGCCGGCTCGTGATCGGTTATGAAGTGTTGGGCCGGTACCGCACGGACGAAGGAGCGGCCAGCCTCGGTCCGTTCTTCACGGATGCGAACGCGGATGTCCGGGAGCAGGTCCGGGTCGACCGCATCATACGTGAACGCGCCATCGCCCGTCTGGCGCAGGCGTCGGAAACGCAGCGGCCGCTGCTGTTCCTGAACGTCAAGCCTTCCTGGATCGACCGGACCTACCAGGATGAAGGGAAGCTGCAGACGCTCCGCATGCTGGAGCGGCACGGGATCGATCCGGACCGGGTGGTCATCGAGATCACGGAAGACCGTTATGCCGGCTCCATGCAGCGGCTGAGTGAGATCGTGGGCGTCTATCGCCGCGCCGGCTGCCGGATCGCCATCGACGACACCGGCACCGGGTTCAATTCGGCTGATCGGATCGCCGAGCTTCACCCGGACATTCTGAAGGTGGACATTCACCTCATGAAGCGCAGCGCAAGCCACAGCGGCTATCTGGCCGTGCTCCGCAGCTACTCGGTCCTCGCCGAGCAGATCGGGGCGTCGCTCCTGATCGAGGGCGTCGAGACCGAGGACGATCTGCAGCGGGCCATCCAGCTGGGCGCCCGGTATGTGCAAGGGTATCTGTTCGCGCCGGCCGAGCCGGAATTTCAGCCGAAGGATCGGTATGCCGGCATCGTGGACAGGGGACTGGCGGAGCATCGCCGGAGCGTCCGGCGGTCGGAAGCCCGCTGGCGGGAAACCGGCGAGATGCTGTCCGGCTGCCTGCAGTCCGTCCGGAGCGGCCTGGGCAGCGCCGGCGGTTCGGCAGACGATGCCGACCGGTACGACCGGCTTGTCGAAGGACTGGCGGAGAAGCTGCCGGATACCTGCATCCGCGTCTATCTGTGCCGGGAGGACGGCGAGCAGCTGTCGTCCAACTTCCAGCGCGAGGGCGGCCGTTGGGTGAGGCAGCCTGAGTACCGCGGCTCGAACTGGAGCTGGCGGCCGTATTTTGTGGCCGACATGCTGCACCCCGCGGTCGGCGTGAACGCGAACATTTCGCGGAGTTACACGGATCTCGGCACGCGCCGATGGATCCGCACGATCTCCGCTTCGCTTGCGCCGGGTCTCATCGTGCTCTTCGATATCATGGATGAAGAAGCGGCGGTCAAAACGGATGGTTCGGGGCTTGCGGAATAGCGGGCCGGTAGACCATGCAATGGAACATTTCAGGGCCGGCGGAGGTCTGGCGGCAGTAAGTGTCGTCCAGAACGAAGCCGGCCTTCTCGTAGGCGCGGATGGCGCGGGTATTCCAGGCGAGCACCTCCAGATCGACTTCGTCGCCGGGAGAGCGCCGGAGCGCTTCTTCCGCGGCGAGCCGGGTCAGGACGGCGCCCGCGCCTTTGCCGCACAGGTCCGGGCGCAGACCGAGGCCGAGTCGGGTAACCTTCAGCAGTGGGAAAAATTGGACGTAGCCGATCAGCTCATCCCTAACGTTCAGCACGGCGGCGTACTGCGTTTCCCGCAGCCACGGGTCGCCGAACTCGATGCCGCGGGCGCTCATTTCTTCCCAGGATGGCCAGTTGAACCGGTCGTACGGCGGGGGATAGCGCCAGCTGCAGATCGCTTCGGCATGGGCGGCCGACATCGGCACGATGCGCATGCCGCGCAGCTCCACGGGGAGTCCGCCGTCTCCATCGTGCTCTGCCTTCATATCCGTCATCCCCGTACCCCCCTTGCGGCAGCCAATTTCAACGAAAACTTCACGATTTCATTATAACATTGCCGATCAGCCGTGTTATGATAAAGGGTAATTGGCATAGAATTTGCAATTTATCCGAACACGGAGATGATCAGGAGCTGGGTATGAATCGTTTGATATGGCTCGGCTGCCTGTCCTATATGGTCATCGGCATGGCGCACGTCGTGGCGGGCGCCGTGCTTGTGCCGCTGATCGGCGCATACGGCGTTGAGTACGGGGACGGCGGCCAATTCATCATGAATCAATTTGTCGGATTTCTGGTTGGCGTGCTTGGCGCGCCGCTGGTCACCAGACGGCTGGGCCGCCGGAGCGCGCTCATTCTGGCGCTCGGCTGCCTGACCGTCGCGGAGGCGGCCTACAGTCTGCTGCTGCCGTGGGGCTGGATGCTCGCATCCGCGCCGCTGGCGGGGTTCGGGTTCGGCATGACGGAAGCGGTGCTTGGCGCAATCATTATTGAATTCGTAACGGACGGCAAAGCTTCGGCCATGGCGAAACTGGAGACGTTCTTCGGCATCGGGGCGCTCGTCATGCCGATTCTGGCGGGGCTGCTGATCCGTGCGGACGTCTGGCAGATGGCGTTCCCGATCGTGACCGCCCTCTCGGGCATCACCATGCTGCTCTGGTTGACCATGTCGTTCGGGAAGGTGGACGAACTGATCGCCTACCGGGCAGCCGCGGCGGCAGACCGGCCGGCCTTGAAGCAGGCCCGCTATGCGCCGGCCGCCTGGCCGCTGCTTCTGGCGGGCACGCTCTACTTCGCGCTCTATGTCGGCATGGAGATGAGCTACAGCAACTATCTGCCGGCCATTCTGCTCGAGCGGACCGACATGAGCGAGGCGGCCGCCTCGGCCTCGCTGAGCGTCTTCTGGGGGCTGATGGTCGTCGGACGGATGTTCGCGGGGCGCATTGCGGACCGCAGCGGTTATTTCCGCTACCTGCTGATTTCCACCGCGGCGGGGACGGGCATGCTCGTCATGCTGGCGCTGACGGGCAGCGCCGGCGCTTCGCTGCTCTGGATCGGGCTGGCGGGACTGCTCTGGTCGGGCGTGTTCGCGGTCGCGCTGCTGTACGTGAATCAATACATTCCCGGCATGACGGAGCGGACGACGAGCCTGCTGATCGCGTCGGGCGGCGTCGGCGGCGCCCTGCTGCCGCGGACGACCGGGTGGATCATGGATCATTACGGAGCCGTCGGCACGCTGTGGATGATCGCGGCCGCGGCATCGCTGCTCATTGCGCTGCTGGGCGTCATGGCGCTCACGGTCCGGGCGATCCATCAGGGCAAGATGCAGCCTAATGTCCTGGACGCCGGCCGACATTAAACAGCCGGGACAAAAGCGAACGCATGACGCCTGAACAGGAGACGGGAGGCGTATTCGGATGAGAGCGATCGTCAGCATGCGCTGGGTGCTTGCGCGGATGTATGAGCCGGATCTGGCCATCGTCGACTGCCGGTTTCTGCTGAGCGATCCGGAGGCAGGCCGGCGCAGCTACGAGGAGTCGTACATCCCCGGCGCGATCTACATGGATCTGGAGCGCGACCTGTCCGGACCCGTCGGGAAGCACGGCGGACGGCATCCGCTGCCGGACATCCGGGAACTTTCGGCGAAGCTCGGCAAGGCCGGCATCGACCGCGGCATGCGGGTCGTCGCCTACGACGACCAGGGCGGCGCGATGGCCGCGCGGTTCTGGTGGCTGCTGCGCTACATGGGGCACGAGCGGGTCTATGTGATGGACGAAGGCTTCTCCGCCTGGAAGAAGGCCGGGTTCCCGGTGACGGACGCGCCGCCGCCGATCCGCGTGCCGAAGACGTATGTGCCGGACGTGCGGCAGGAACTGCTGGCGGATGTCGAAGCGGTGCGGCACGCCGTCCGGACCGGGGAGAGCGCGCTTGTCGATTCGCGCGAGCCCGCCCGCTATCGCGGCGAGACGGAGCCGATCGACCGGGCCGCCGGCCACATCCCCGGCGCCGTCAACCGCTTCTGGAAAGAGAACCTGGACGAAGCGGGCCGCTGGCGCAGCCCGGAAGAACTGGCGGAGCGGTTCGCGGCGCTGCCGCAGGACAAGCCGGTCATCGTCTATTGCGGCTCGGGCGTGACCGCCTGCCCGAACGTGCTGGCGCTGATGGAAGCGGGATACCGCGATGTGAAGCTGTACGCGGGCAGTTGGAGCGACTGGATCTCGTACGAGGACAATCCGGTGGCGAAAGGCGGGGAGTAGAAGTCGAGAGCTGTGTAAGATTCGAAAGACGGGTTGTGACAGGTTGAAAGTTGGAGACCTGTTGCAGCCCGTTCTTTTTTTTTCGTGATGCGGAGCAAATCTTTATTAAATGAGCCTTTTGCATTAATCTGAACCCTTGAGCTTCAAGGTTTTTCCGACATAAAAAAGGGACTTCACCCCAACTTGGAGAAGTTTTCAAGTGACCAAAACCGAAAACTTTCAGGGAGTGAAGTCACTTTGTATATTCTCCAAGAAAGCTTGTTTTCCTTCGAGGAATTGCAAAAAATGCAGTCGAAAGATCGATTGCCGATCTTCTTTAGCTCGCTTGATCTAAGACCCTATGCCAAGGAACTGAGAAGCCGTTCACCCCGAGGCGCTGACGGGCATTGCAGACAGGGGATTTTACGCGCGCTCCTGGCCGCGCCGTTTGAAGGAATCGATACCTTTACGGCTTTGCATCATCGGTTGAGCACCGACCTGCGGTTCCGCTACCAGTGCGGACTTTCGCTTGATCGGGAAGCGCCGTCCATCTCCACGCTCAGCCGCGTTTTTGCCGAAATGACGAAAAAGGAACTGGCCAAGCGGCTGTTTGAGGATCTGGTTGAGCGTTGCCGGCAAGAAGGCATCTTGGACGGCAGCCACGTGGCGATTGACAGTACCGCCATCCGTGCTTACGAGAAAAAGCAGCCCAAACGCAAGAGCGAACAGACCGGCAATGCCAACTGGGGAGCGAAACTGGATTCGTTCGGCAACAAGATCACCTGGTTTGGTTACAAGCTCCATCTGGCTGTCGATACGAAAAGCGAACTGCCGCTGGTGCTGGAAGTCACGCCTGCGCACGTCAATGATGGAGAAAGGGCGCCGAGCCTGATGGAACAAGCAGCATCCAAAGCCAACCCGCGTTTCTTCATGCTTGACGCGGGCTACGACCAATTGAAGGTTTACGAGGCTGCTCGAAACGTCAAGGCCCAGGCCATTATTCCGCTCAACCTCAGGCGCGAACAGGAACCGCCTGCCGGGACAACGGCCAATGGGACGCCGTGCTGTTCAATGGGCTATGCCATGACTGGACCTCTGTCAATAGATTGGACACATGGAATCGAGAAAATTACGCAACATAATCGTACATTTGTTCGCATTGAATGGGTGTGAGATACCCGATCGCCGAATGGACTCGTTTGCGATTGTAGAAAAACTCGATATATTCAAAAATCTTGCTTTGCGCTTCCTTGCGGGTCTTGAACTTTTCCAGATAAACGAGTTTCCAGATAAACGAGTTCCTTTTTGAGTATGCTGTGGAACGATTCGATGCAGGCGTTGTCGTAGCAGTTGCCCTTGCGGCTCATGCTGCCCTTCATCCCGTATTTTAGGAGCCGTTTTTGATACTCATGAGATGCGTATTGGCTGCCGCGATCGGAATGATGCAGGACTTCGCCTTTCGGCCGTTGACGGTTGTAAGCCTGATCCAGAGCTTGCAGGACCAATTCCTTGGTCATTCGCTCGCCGGCGTGCCAGCCTACGATTTTGCGCGTGTACAAGTCCATCACGCTCGCGACATAAAGCCATCCCTCGTCTGTCGGAACGTACGTGATGTCTGCCATCCAGACTTGATTGGGAGCTTGTGCCGTGAACTGCTGGTTCAGCACATTGTCATGCACCGGCAGATGGTGTTTCGAGTTCGTCGTCGCCTTGTATTTCTTGACGGTGCGCGACTTGAGTCCCAACTCCTTCATGATGCGGGCGACTGTTTTCTCGGATACCCGAACACCTTGCTGGCGCAGGACCTGAGTGATTTTCGGGCTGCCGTACAGGCGACGCGAGTCCACAAAGATACGGCTAATCTGTTGTTCCAGTTCTCGGCGACGTTTCTTTCGCTCGCTTTCCTGACGTCTGGTCCATTGATAGTAACCGCTCCGGGATACGTTCAAAACCTTGCACATCTCCGACACCGGATACTTGGAGCGGTGTTTGTGGATAAACGCAAAGATCAGTTCCGGTCTTTTGCGAAGATGTGCATCGCCTTTTTTAAAATCTCGTTCTCCATCTCGAGTCGGCGGATTCGTTTCTGCATTTCGAGAAGGGTTTTTTCTTCGATTTTCAAGTTGCCGCTGCCGCGAAACGCATTAACCGGATCCTGTTTGAATTCGTTGATCCAGCGGTACAGGGTATTGTCGGATACGCCCAATTCCCGAGCAGCCTGCGCCACCGGCTTCCCCTGTTCTTGAATCATTTTCACGGTTTGGATTTTAAACTCTTTGTCGTATTTCTGACTCATCTTCGGACACCTCGTTTTTGCTAGGTTTATTGTCGCATTCTCGATTCTCGGTGTCCACTATTTAGTCTAGCATCAGCTTACTCTGAAATGGAATTATGCAAAAGGCTCAAATGGTTGTCATTCCCGATATATCAAGCAAAACCATATTATTCATTGAAGATAAATCCGGAGGCAGCATTCTATGAAGCTGAAATTGCAATTATTATCGCTTTGTTTCATTTTTTGCATTTTCATGATGAGCGCTCCTGTGAATGCAGAAAAAAACAACATTTTCGAATCCTATGATAACACCAGAGTCATCTACGGATACTTGGAAAATGGCGTTACCTATATTCCCATAGGCGAAATATGGCGCCAGTTCGGTAATCAATTATCCTTTGATGTCAACGAACAAAAAATTTTTTTCTCCACAAATCAAGGTGCTATTACATTGGGGTTTCAATCTGCCATTGGTGAAATAAATGGGGAGACCATTACCTTATCCAATCCAACCAAAAAAATTCAGAATACAGTATACGCCTCTGTCAGGGATGTTGCCAAACTATTTAACATAAAATTTGACCACCTGGATAAAAGTATGATGGAGCTTTTGCTGGACACAAAGAAGTTGCTGATCCATATCAAACCCATCACAAGCGCATATTTATATCATCCGAAAAAAATTGATGTCATCATGTACCACCATTTCGATCCGAACCGATCGGATTCCTTGACCGTTACACCCGAGAGATTTCGTGAACATTTGGATAAATTAATTCAGGCAGGTTATGAAACCATTACGGAAGAAGATTTATACCAGTATAAAACGAACGCTCATTATAAACTTCCAAAGAAGCCGCTGCTGATCACCATAGACGATGGCTATGCAAACAATTACTCGATCGCTTATCCGATTCTAAAGGAGAAAGGCTTGAGGGCAACCATTTATATCATTACGAGTTACAGAGGCAAGCAACCAGGATTTTCACGGCACTTCACTTGGGAAGAGGCCAAAGAAATGTATGATTCCGGGGTCATCAATATCGAAAGCCATACGCATGATTTGCACTACTATGTGCAGCAGGGAAAGAAGCAAAAAGCCGCAATTTTGGCCAGAAATGCCAATGAGGATGAACGATCCTATAAAAACAGAATTCTAAATGATCTTAAAACATCGCGGGATCTCATCCGGCAGCATGTCGGCAAAGAATCAATTGCCCTTTCATATCCATACGGTGTTTACGATAAAACGGTCATCCAATTAGCCAAAGAAGCCGGATTTAAACTGCATGTCACGATAAAAACAGACAAAAATCTGCGCGACGGCAATCCTGTGATTTATCGAGTAAATGCCCACGGCGACTACAGTGGTGAACAACTGGTAAGCGTATTGAATTCATGACATGAGGGGCTTCCCTTTCGGGTAAGCCCCTTTCTGCGCTTTACTGCACGGTCTTGTTATAGGCCTGGATTTTTTCCGTAATTTCTTTTTCGGCGTCGGCCAGCGCTTGTTCCACTGATTTGGCCCCGTTGATGATTTCCTCCATCGCCTGCTCCACGATTTGGCGGGCTTCCGGGAAGATGCCCATTACGGCGCCCTTGGTTGCGTTGTTCAGCTTCGACTGGTGCAGCTGGTCGACGGCCGTTTTGAACTGCGGGAATTTCTCCAAATTTTCCTTCACCAGCGGCTGATCATAAGCGGCTTTGGTGATCGGGAAATAACCGGAGTTCACATGCCAGTACGCCTGCTGCTCGGGCGATACGACGAATTTGATGAATTCCCAGGCCGCTTTTTGCTCTTCTTCCGGACGGTCGTTCAGAATGTACAGACTTGCGCCGCCGACGATGACGCCTCCGTCTTCTGCTCCGTCCGGGCGGGGCAGGAATCCCGTGCCGACTTCAAAGCTGCCGCCGACGGTGTCCACAATGCCGCGCAGCGCCGCCGTCGAGTCCAGAATCATAGCCACTTGCCCCGCGTTGAAGGCCGTCTTCGTATCCGCCGTCGAGCGGCCCAGATTGAGCATCACCTTGCTGTCGATCATGTCTTTCCACCAATTCATGACGGTGGTGCCGGCTTCGCCGGCGAGCAGCGACCGGGTGGCAAGCCCTTCGCGTCCGTTGCCGTTATCCACATACTCCTGACCCTGCACCGCGAACAGCTGCTCCATGAACCACCCGTAAATGGCGAAGGATGCACCGTACACGCCGTCCTTCGTCAGCGCTTCCGCCGCTTTCTTCACCTCGCTGAATGTCCTCGGCGGATTTTCCGGATCCAGTCCCGCCTCCCGGAACAGCGTTTTGTTGTAGTACAGAATCGGGTTCGACGTGTTGAACGGCATCGAATAGAGCTGGCCGTCGAATGTGTAGTACCCCAGGATGTTTTCTTCCAGCTCACTGAGATCGAAGTTGTCCGCATCGATAAACTTCTGCATCGGCGTGATCGCCTTGGAATCGATCATGAACCGGCTTCCGATTTCGTAGACCTGGACGATGGTGGGACCGGTGCCGCTGCCCATGGCGGTTTTCATTTTGCTCAGACTTTCGTCGTAAGAGCCCTGATAGATCGCTTCAACCTGGATGTCCGAGCGGGACTTGTTGAATTCCGCTACCAAATGGTCCACCGCTTGGCCCACTTCGCCGCCCATGGAATGCCAGAACGTCACTTTGATCGGATTTGAACGGTTGCCGCCGGAAGATCCGTTCGAACCCGGGCTTGCGGAAGAGTCGGAAGACGAACCTCCGCCCGAGTTGCTGTCAGTGTTCCCGCCGGAACTGCATGCCGTCATCAATGCCAGGAGCAGAACAAGAAGTACGATCACGACGGATTTTTTCTTGCTGATCGACTTGAGCGACCGATTCATGATGATGGAATCCTCCCTTTCTGATAAAAACAAATTTCAACCTTTCACGGCGCCTGCCGTAATGCCCCGGACGAGCTGCTTGAGCCCGAATACCAGGGTAAGCAGGGATGGCAGCAACACGAGCGTGACACCGCCCAGCACGAGGTTGTGGGACATCGCTTCCTCCCATTTCAGCATGCTGATGCCGATCTGCACGGTTCGCATCGTATCCCGGTTCGTGATCAGCAGCGGCCAGAAGTACATGTTCCAGGTGTTGAGGAACTGGTAGACGGCGAGCGTCGCCAGAGCCGGCCTGGCGGTCGGCAGCACGATGCCGGCGAAAATGCGGAAGTGGCCGCAGCCGTCGATCCGCGCCGCTTCCAGCAGTTCCCTCGGCAGCTGCAGGAAATGTTGCCGCAGCAGAAAGATGCCGAAGGCACTGGCCATGAACGGAACGGTGAGCCCGGCATAACTGTCCATCCATCCCCAGGTGCGAATGGTGATGTAGTTGGGGATGATCGTCACTTCCCAAGGAATCATCATCGTGGACAGGAACAGCGAGAATACCAGGCTTTTGCCGCGAAACGGAATGAAGGCGAAGGCATAAGCCGCCAGGCTGGACGTGATCAGCTGTCCGGCCACAACCGCGATCGAAACGATAAAACTGTTGAGCAGAAACCGGTCAATCGGCACCAGGTTCAGCACGTCGGAGAAATTTTTCAAGTAAATGCCGGAAGGCAGGATGTTCGGCGGATAGGCCTGCGCTTCCGAGGGCGTCATCAGGGCGTATGAGAACGTGTAGATCATCGGGTACAACACCGCCAACGCGCACACCGCAAGCGCCGCATACAAGGGAAGATGCTTGATCGTGCGAATGATCATTGATAATGCACCTTCTTCTCCAGCCAGAAAAACTGCAGCAGCGTCAGCAGCAGAATGATCGCAAACAAGACGAGCGCTTGCGCGCTGGCCGAACCGAAGCGCCAGTTCACAAAGGCTTCCTGGTAGATCTGGTAGACCATCACGTTCGTGGCGTTCATGGGGCCGCCTTTCGTCATGATGTGGATTTGCCCGAACGTTTGAAACGCATTGATGACCGAAACGATGAGCAGAAAGAACAGGGTCGGCGACAAGAGCGGGATGAGCACGCTGAAGGCGCTCCGGATCGGTCCGGCTCCGTCGATTTTCATGCTGTCGTAAATATCTTCCGAAATGCCCTGCAACCCGGCGGTCAACACGATGAAATTGAACCCCAGATTCATCCACACCGTCATCAGCGATACCGAGATGAGCGCCCATTTCGGGTCGACCAGCCAGGGGATCGGCGAGATGCCGAGCAGGCCGAGAGCGTAATTCAGCATGCCGGTGCTGGGGTGGAACAAGAGCGCCCAGATGACCGCGCCGGTAGCGGCCGAAATGGCGATCGGCATCGAGAAGATGAATTGAAAGGACTTCATCGCCGGAAGCCTGGCGTTGGTCATGCAGGCCAGCGCGAAAGCGATCAGGATGCCGGGAGGAACCGTGTACAACGTGAAGAGCACCGTCGCTTTCAACGTCGAGAGGAACGTTCCGGACGTGAACATGCTCGCGTAATTGTCCAATCCCGCGAACGCCACCGCCTCGCCCCGCGGATTCGTCAGCTGGAAACTGAGCACGATGGACTTGAACAACGGATAGAACAGGAACGTTCCGAAGAACAGGAGGCAGGGCAGCAGGAACAAATAGCCCAGCAGGTTCTCTCTCCGCTTCACTGCCCTCATGGATTGGGCTTCAGCCATCCTGCAGACTCCTCTCTATCGACGATCCGGCCAGCCGACGCAGTCTGTCCGGATAGTCGGTAATGATGCCCGAGACGCCCCGGGCCAGCAGCCGCTTCATGGCCTCCGGATCATTGACCGTCCATGGATAGACTTGTTGTCCGTTTGCGCGCAGCGCCGCGATGTCTTCCGGTTCAATCAAGGCAAAATGCGGATGCATGGAGTAAACGTCCAGACCGAAATCGCGCACAAGCTTCACGGGATCCAGCAAATTGGCCGAGTACAGCAGACCGATGCGCAGATCAGGCGAGGCCGTTTTCAACCGGTGCAAAAGCCGATGGTCGAAGGAAGAAATAACGACCGACTCCGTTCGTCCGTACTCCCGGATCAGCGAAGACAAAAGATGGATGATCCGGTTGTCGCTGCACTTCAATTCAATGTTGATCCCGACGGAGGAGGGGACGAGATCGAACACTTCACGCAGTGTCGGGATCCGTTCACCGGCATACTCCGGTGAAAACCAGGCGCCGGCGTCCAGCCGCCGCAGCTCTTCAAGCGTCGTTTCCCGAATGAGGCCGGACCCGTTCGTTGTGCGGTCCGCTTCGAAATCATGGCAGACCACGATTTCTTCGTCGGCAGACAGCTGCACATCCAGCTCGATCATGTCGCACCCTTGCTCGACCGCCAGCCGGAAGGCGGCCGGCGTGTTTTCCGGTGCCTGCCCCGCGGCCCCCCCGGTGGGCGATGACAAGCGGCCGGTGATCGTTTCTGTCCATATCCGTATCCCCTTTCAGCCGATTGGGAAGGCAAAAATCGCTGTGCCTTGTGTAACATTGATCGAATTCGACAAATTCAGCGTACTGTCACTTTGTCAGCGGAGAATTAATTGGATTTCAATGTTCCGTAAAATTTTTGTGCGCGGCAAGCAAGTCGTAAACGCTTGCAAAGATCTCGGGAAGCGCGATACCCCCTTCCTCATTATGCGTCGTAATAGTTTCTTATGCCCGGAACGACATCCTTAGGCACGTCACAACAAGAATAAAGGCCGGAAATGCCTTGTTTGTTGGCATTTCTGGCCTCTCGAAATAAGGTTATTGCTCAATCCGGATGCTGCCGCTTTCGGTTCGCACCTTGATGACTTCCCCCGACGTGCCGGCGGCATCCGGGTGGCGGATCAAGCCGGAGTCGGATTTCAGATCATAGGAGCCGCTGTACGAGGGGGGCACCGTAATCCGGACACTGCCGGAATCGGAGGATACGACGGCGCCCATCTCGTCTTCTTTCACGATGAGGATCGGACCGGAGTCGGTCTTGATATTGCCGGCGCCTGTCAAATGATTGATCGTAATGCTGCCGGAATCGGATACGGCTGTCACGCCGGCGTGAACCTCGTCCGCATGGATGCTTCCGGACTCGGAACGGAGCGCCAGGCTTTTGCCCTCATAGCCTTCCAGCCGGATTCCGCCGGAGTCGGATGTCACCGTCAAGGTGCCGCCTTGCAGACGGCCCAGCCGGATGCTGCCGGAATCGGATCCGATGACGATATCCCGGGCCTTGGCGCCATTGACCCTTACCGACCCTGCATCGCTGCTTACCTTGAACGTCTCGAACGATTCCAGCGCTTCTTCCGTCAGCGAGATGGTGATGGATTGCCTCTCGCCCCACGTGAAGTCAGGGAAGAAGCTCCAGTTCCATCGCTCCCGGTCTTTGAACCGCAGATGGAGGACGCCGTTCTTGACCTCGGCCGACCGGATCTGCTTCACCATGTCCGGCGCCGCCTTCCCCTCGATCCGGACGGCATTCTCATCGCCTGCCGCAAAATCGATATCCAGCGCAAGGTTGTCGTTCTCGATCCGGATCTCCCGCACGTGATCCCCGAGCGTCAACGCATGCTCATAGGTCTCGCGCAATTCGTAGCCGAAGACATATTTCACCAACGCAATCATTCCGACTGCGACCAGGATGACGCCAACGATCGTTCTTGCCAACCGGCTCATGACAGACAAATACACCCTTTCCGCTCATCTGTGGTTGATCAAAGTGTACACCAGCACCCTGCGCTCCAGGTACCGGCCGTGGAAGGATCGGGCGCCAGACTTTGGTCGGGGTTGGCGGAAAAGCTTTGGAGACTCCATCCGGGGCGATTAGCGCTTATGCACCTGGAATCGGAGCACCGTTTTCAATTTCGCCGGTTCGGTCTTGCGGGGATCGGACAGGTAGATTTCCCGATGCGTCTTGGACGCCCGGACATAACCCTGTTCAGCGCAATACGCTTCCATGCGCGCGAAGCTTGCGGGTTCATCGTCATACGGACCGATGTGCAGCATCTGGCAGCACAGCCCTTCTTCCATCCGTTCGAACCGGACATGATCCAGATACGGATTGGACTTTTTCCGTTTCGTCTGCTCCAGGAAGCGCCGGAACCCGTCTTCGGTCAGGAAATCCGGCTGCCGGATCATGAGGGTGTATTTGAAATTGCTTTTGTCCGTCGAAGGCCTAGTGTAGTCCACCAGATCCCATATCCCCTCCAGCGGAAACACCTTGTACGCGTAATAGCCGGCCGGCGCATCGCCGCTGCGGTACGACATTTTGACCGCATAGCTGATGCTGTACAGCGCCTCCGTCTGTTTGACGAACGCCTCGCCGTTCGGGTCCCCGGAGCCGCCGAGCATGATAAACGGCAGCTGCGGCACTTCCACGACCACGGGCTCCGCGGGCGGCACATAAAGATGCTTGAAATCTTTCTTGTAATCGACAGCCTTCGTCAATGCCGTTCACTCCTTCGCTTCCGGAACATGATCCCCTACAGCTTATCCGATCAAATATGCCGACAGTCCGAAACGCCGAAAGCCGGGAACCGCCGCAGGCTCCCGGCTTTGTATCATTTCGCGTGCATCTTGAACTCGAGGAACAGGTCGTTGTAGTAGGCGAGCATCCGCTTGCCCAGATTTTCGTAGACCTCCAGCCGGGCGATCAGTTCGTCGCCCGGATAGAACCGCTCGTCCTCCCGGATCTCTTCGGGCAGCATCTCCAGCGCCGTGGCGTTCGGCGTCGAGTAGCCGACATATTCGGCATTCCGCGCCGCGTTCTCCGGATCGAGCATGAAGTTGATGAACAGGTGCGCCCCTTCGATGTTGCGCGCCGTCTTCGGAATGACCATCGAGTCGAACCAGAGGTTTGACCCTTCCTCCGGCACGACGTAGTCCAGGTCTTCGTTCTCCCACATGATTTCCGCCGCGTCACCGGACCAGACGACCGCCGCCGAAGCTTCATTGCCGGTCATCAGCATCTTGATCTCATCGCCGACAATGGCTTTCACGTTCGGCGTGAGCCGCTTCAGCTTGGCCAGCGCTTCCTGCAGGTGCTCCTCGTCCGTGTCGTTCAGCGAATAGCCCAGACTGTTCAGCCCCATGCCGATAATCTCACGGGCGCCGTCGACGAGCAGGATGTCGTTCCTCAGGGACGGATCCCAGAGCGCGTCCCAGCTGACAGGCGGCTCGTCGAACGCTTCGGGGTTGTAGAGGATGCCGACCGTACCCCAGAAATACGGCACGGAATAGACGTTGCCCGGATCATAGGACATGTCCATGAACCGCGGATCGATATGCGCCATGTTGGGCAGCTTGGAATGGTCGAGCGGCACCAGCAGGCCGTCTTCCATCAAGCGCTCGACGGCGTATTCGGACGGCATCGCGACATCGAATGTCGTTCCGCCTTGGGCGATCTTCGTCATCATCGCTTCGTTCGAATCGAACGTCTCGTAGATGACGGTGATGCCCGTCTGCTCCTGGAACTCCTTGAGCAGTTCCGGATCGATGTAATCGCCCCAGTTGAAGACGGTGATCGTGTCCGCCCCCGCGTAGCCCGCGCTCCGGTTGAGCGCGTTCGTCCACGCCATGAGGCCCAGCGACGCGACGAGGATAACCGCGAACAGTTGCACGAGCTGTCTCATCGGCGTTCACCGCCTTCCGCGAGCCGCGCGTTGCGGCGGTTGATGAAGTAATACCCGATGACGAGCGCGACGGTGAACAGGAACAGCAGCGTCGAGAGCGCGTTGATTGAGAGCGAGATGCCCTGCCGCGCCCGCGAGTAGATCTCGACGGACAAGGTCGAGAAGCCGTTCCCGGTGACGAAGAACGTCACGGCGAAGTCGTCCAGCGAGTAGGTGAGCGCCATGAAGAAGCCGGCGAAAATGCCGGGTTTCATGTACGGCACGACGACCCGCGTCAGCACCTGCCACGCGTTGGCGCCCAGGTCGCGCGCGGCGTCGAGCATGCTCGTGCGCATCTCCTGCAGCTTCGGCAGCACCATCAGGACGACGATCGGCACGCTGAACGCGATGTGAGACAGCAGCACCGACACGAAGCCGAGCTGGATGCCGATGATCGTGAACAGGATCAGGAACGACGCGCCGATGATGACGTCCGGGCTGACGATCAGGACGTTGTTCAGCGCGAGCAGCGCGTTCTTCCGGCTGCGGCGCTTCACCTCATAGATCGCCAGCGCGCCGATCGTTCCGAGAATCGTCGAGACGAGGGCCGAGAGCAGCGCGATGACGATCGTGTTCAGTACGATGATGAGCAGCCGCGTATCCTGCAGCACTTCTGCGTACCATTCGAGCGTGAACCCGTCGAATCCCGTCATCGTCCCGCCGCTGTTGAACGAGTAGACGATCAGATAAGCGATGGGCGCATACAAGATGACGAAGACGGCCGCGAGATACAGATTCGACCAGCGCCACCTTCTATCCACGGAGCGCACCCCGCTTTCCGATGCCGGTCGCGAACATGATGAGGGCCATGGCGATGATCAGGAACACGGCGATCGTCGCGCCCATTCCCCAGTCCTGCGTCACGAGGAAATGCTGCTCGATCGCCGTGCCGAGCGTAATGACCCGGTTGCCGGCGATGAGCCGGGTGATCATGAACAGCGACAGCGACGGAATGAACACGGCCTGGCAGCCGGCCTTGACTCCGTCCAGCGTCAGCGGGAAAATGACCCGCCGGAACGTCGTCCATGCCGAAGCGCCCAGATCGCGGGACGCGTCGATCAGGGCGGGATTCAGCTCTTCCAGCGCGTTGTAGATCGGCAGGATCATGAACGGGATGAAAATGTACACCGACACGAACACGAAGCTGAAGTCGTTGAACAGCAGCTGCCGGCCCCCGATGCCGACCGTCTCGAACACCGCGTTCACCAGGCCGTATTTGCCGAACAGGCCGATGAAGGCGTACGCCTTCAGCAGCAGGTTGATCCAGCTCGGCAGGATGATGAGCAGCAGCCACAGCTGCTTGTGCTTGAGCCGCGTCAGGATGAGCGCCGTCGGGTATGCCACGAGCAGCGAGAACGCCGTGATCAGGAAGGCATACCAGAACGAGCCGAGCGTCATGCGCAGGTAGATCGGCGTGAAGAACTTCGCGTAATTGTCCAGCGTGAACTGTCCTTCGACATCGAAGAACGAATAGTACGCGACCAGGATGATCGGCGCCGCGACGAACAGGACGATCCATGCGACATAAGGGATGAGGTAGAAGTTTCGCGTCCTAGCCATGGCTGCCCTCTCCGTAGGTCTCGAGCCGTCTGTCGAATTCTTCTTCCGTCTCGCCGAAACGCATGACATGGATCGCTTCCGGGCCGAAGGTCAGGCCGATGTGCTCGTCCACCTCCGCTTTGCGCGTCGAGTGGACCAGCCACGTGTTGCCGGACTCGTCGCGTCCCTTGATCTCGTAGTGGACGCCGCGGAACAATTGCGACTCGACGCGGATGCGCAGCTTGCCGCTCTCCGGCTCGGTGATCTCGAGGTCTTCCGGACGAATGACGATCTCGACCGGCTCGCCTTCGCGGAATCCGCCGTCAACGCACTCGAACGGCTTGCCGGCGAATTCGACCAGATAGTCGCGGATCATCCGGCCCGGAATGATGTTCGATTCGCCGATGAAATCCGCCACGAAGCGGTTGATCGGTTCGTCGTAGATGTCGGTCGGCGTGCCGGACTGCTGGATCCTCCCCTTGTTGAGGACGAAGATCTCGTCCGACATCGCGAGCGCCTCTTCCTGGTCGTGCGTAACGAAGACGAACGTGATGCCGAGCCGCCGCTGCAGCTCGCGCAGCTCGTACTGCATCTCCGTGCGCAGCTTCAGGTCGAGCGCCGACAGCGGCTCGTCCAGCAGCAGCACCTCCGGCTCGTTCACGATCGCCCGGGCGATCGCGACCCGCTGCCGCTGGCCGCCGGACATGCCGGCGATGTCACGGTTCTCGTAGCCTTCAAGGTTTACGAACCGCAGCGCTTCTTTCACCTTGGTATCAATGCTCAAGCGGTCCAGCTTCTTGATCCGCAGGCCGAACGCAACGTTCTCGTATACGTTCAGATGAGGGAACAAAGCGTAATCCTGAAAAACGGTGTTCACCTGGCGCTTGTTCGCCGGAACCCGGTTCACGAGCTTTCCGTTGATGTAAATGTTTCCTTCCGTCGGCTCCATAAACCCCGCAATGAGCCGCAGAATGGTTGTCTTGCCGCAGCCCGAGGGACCGAGCAGCGTGTAGAATTTGCCCCGCTCGATGTCGAAGCTGACCTCGTCCAGTACGGTGACGCCGTCCTCATAACGTTTGGTCACGCGGTCGAACCGAATGATCACGTCATCCGCCAACTGCTTTAACCCTCCTTTTCATTCTGCCGAATCATGAAGCCGGGTACGGCCGCTTGTCCGATTCTGCCGATGGGTGAATTACGATTGTTATATTATCATGGATTTCGTCGTGTGGGGATACAAGAAAAACGGCAAACGCCGTCAATTTATGAAGGCCGGGACGTTTTGCGGCGAAAGCCGCCGGGAAGCGGGAAAAAGCTGACGCAAAACATCCGCCCGTGCTATGATGTAAGCGATAACACTTACGGGTTGGGAAAAGGATGGAAAAGGAGGGGGATGCGTGAGAAACCGGTGGATCAACTCGCCTGCCGCGTATGCGCTCGGGATGTTCGCAATGATGGTGCCGACGCAGGCGTTCAGTTCGTTTTATTTCTACTATTACGTCGATGAACTGGGACTCGCCGTCTGGCTGGCGACGATTGCGCGCACGATCTACCTTGTATGGGACGCGGTCAACCAGCCGCTCGCCGGCTGGCTGTCCGACCGGACGTCCACGCGGCTCGGGCGGCGGAGGCCATGGCTGCTCGGCGCCGTGCCCGCGTACATGCTGACGTTCGTGATGGTGTTCGCCGTCCCGCCGGGACTCGGCAAAGCCGGCCTGTTCGCATGGTTCCTCGCCGCGCTCATCCTGATCGAAGCGGTCGCGACGATCATCTGGGTGAACTACGGGGCGCTTTTCCCGGAGTTGTTCCGGGGCAACCGGCTGCGCGCCCGGGCGTCGGCCGTACAGCAGGGCTTTCAGATCGCCGCCCTCCTGGTCGGCACCGCCGCGACGCCGCTGCTTTACACTTCTCTCGGCTACGGCAATATGGCGCTGATCTACGCCTTTCTCTTCGGCGTCCTGATGCTCGCCTGCATCGCCGGCATCCGCGAGCAGGAAGAAGCGCGGCAAGGCCCGCGGCTCAGCTTGCAGGAATCGTTCCGCACGACGCTGCGCAACATCCCGTTCTGGCTGCACAACATCGCCAACTCCTTCGCGCAGACCGTGAACGGCCTGATCGGCTTGATCATCCCTTTCTATGCGAAGTATGTGCTGCGCATCCCCGAGGCGCAGGTCACCTGGCTGCTCGCTTCGATCTTCGTCTCGGTCATTCCGCTCGTCTTCGTCTGGTACCGGATCGCGCGGAACATGGATCCGGTGAAATGCTGGCGGCTGTCGCTCGCCGCCTATGCGGCAAGCGTGCTGCCGCTCAGTCTCGCCGGCGACCTGGCGACCGGCATCGCGGCGGGCGTGCTCGTCGGCTTCGGACTCTCCGGTTTCCTCGTCACGCCGCCGGTCGTCGGCAGCCGCATCATCGACCTCGACTTCGAAGCGACCGGACGGCGGCGCGAAGGCGTCTATACGGCGGTCTCCGGTTTCATCACGCGGTCCAGCGGCCTCATTTCCGCGCTCGCGTTCCTGATTGTCGGCGACATTTTCGGCTATGTGAGCGGGGAAAATCCGGGGCCGAATCCCGAAGCGGCATTCCGTTGGCTGAGCAGCTACATTCCGTTCGTCCTGCTGCTGATCGCCTTCGCGATCTCGCTGTTCGTGAAGCTGGAAGGGGGAAAAGGGGAGCGGCATGACGGGTAAATATCTGGTCATCAATTGCGACGACTTCGGCCAAAGTCCGGCGATGAACGCGGCGATCATGCATCTGCTCGAGGAAGGGCTCGTCTCGTCGGCAACGATCATGGCGCCGGCGCCGGCTTTCCGCGAAGCGGCCGAGTGGTGCCGGAAGCGGGAGCAGCCGAACATCGGCCTCCATCTGACGCTGACGAGCGAGTTCGAGGCGCTCCGCTTCCCGAGCCTGACGGGCGGAGCGTCGCTGCACGACGACAGCGGCCATATGTACCGGACGGTGGAGGAATTCGAGCGGAGCGCGGACACCGCAGACGTGATGCGCGAATTGACCGCGCAGTACGAGGCGGTCCGGGCGAGCGGCGTGCAGATCACCCATGCCGACAACCATATGGGCAGCCTGTACGGCATGGCGACCGGCCGCAGCCATATTCCGCACGTGCTGCGCTGGTGCGCGCGGCGGAGCCTGCCGTTCCGGCTGTTCCGCAAGGTCGACCCCGCCGATCCGCTGCTCGGCCCGATGCCGGGGGTGGAGCGCGCGGCCGCGAAGGCGTCGGCGCTGGCGGGCGTGCTCGGCGTCGCGCTGCCCGACTACCTGCTCTCGCACCCGTTCGAGAAGCGGGACGGTGAAACCTACGAATCGTTCAAGCAGATGTTGATTGACAAGCTGTACCGCCTGCCCTTCGGCATCTGCGAGACGTATATTCATCCCGGCGTCGACGACCCGTGGATGCGCAGGGCGATTCCGCATTGGGAGAAAAGGGTGTGGGAGTTCCGGCTGATGATGGACGATGACTTCCGTTACGCGATCCGCGACGCGGGCGTGACACTGGTCGATTACACCTTCATCCGGCGGCACGGGAGAGAATCGCGTATGCGCGCCGGCGCGCGGCTGGCGGCGTCCGCGCTGCGCAGGTGAGGAAACACGCGCAGCCGCATGCCTTGCGCCCCGAAGAGGGGCCGGCATGCGGCTGTCGTTGTTGTCGCCGGATGCGGAAAGGTTCCCGCGCGGTCAAGCTTCCGGCTGTTCGCCGGGATCGCGCATCAGGAGGCCGACCGGGCAATGGTCGCTGCCCATGATGCCGCTGTCGATCAGCGCGTCCTCCAGATACGGCGCGAGGCGGGCGGAGACGAGGAAATAGTCGATCCGCCAGCCGATGTTCCGCTCGCGCACCTTCGGCATGAAGGACCACCAGGTGTACGCGTCCGTCCGGTCCGGGTAGAAATGGCGGAACGTGTCGGTGAATCCCGCCTCGAGCAGCCGGGTCATCGCCTCGCGTTCCTCGTCGGTGAAGCCGGCGTTTCCCCGGTTGAATTTGGCATTCTTGAGATCGATTTCCCGATGGGCGACGTTCAGGTCGCCGCAGACGACGACCGGCTTGCGCGCATCCAGCTCCTTCAGGTACGCGCGGAACCGCTCCTCCCACGCGATGCGGTATTCCAGCCGAGACAAATCGCGCCGCGCGTTCGGGGTGTAGACGTTGACGAGGAAGAACGCGGGGAATTCGAGCGTTAGCACGCGTCCCTCCGGATCGTCCCCGTCGGACAGGCCCTTCCGGACCGACAGCGGTTCGAATCGCGTGAACACGGCGGTGCCGGAGTAGCCTTTCTTCTCGGCGCAGTTCCAGTACTGCCGGTAACCTTCCGGCAATTCCAGCTCGAGCTGGCCTTCCTGCAGCTTCGTCTCCTGTACGCAGACGATGTCGGCGTCCGCGCGCCGGAAGTAGTCGAGAAAGCCTTTGCCGACGCAGGAGCGCAGGCCGTTGACATTCCATGAGATCAGTTTCATCGGTTTCTTCACCTCATTGCAGAGCCCGCCCGAAGCGGGCCCGATCCATATTACAGGGTCGGCCGGGAGGGGGTTTCCCTCGGCACCGGATTGGCCAGATACCTGCGAAGCACATCGCACAGGAGGATCATCGCTTCACGGAGGGAGTTCTCGTCCATGAACGAATAGCTGATCCGGAAGCGATGGTGCTCGGGCTCGTTGGCATAACAGGTGATGCCCGGCAGGATCGCAACCCCTTCGCGCTGCGCGAGCGCGTACAGGTCGGTTGCCCTGGCCCATTCCGGCAGGGTCACCCAGATGTTGAACCCTCCCTCGGGCTCCGTCCAGGTCACGCCACGCGGCGCATGGCGCTTCAGCAGTTCCAGGGCGATATTGCGGCGGGATTTCAAAGCCGCCCTTAGCCGTTTCAGATGCCGCTGGAACAGGTTGGATTGGAGAACCGGCAGAATGGCCTTCTGATTGAGCATGGGACTCCCGAGATCCGCGATCGTCTTGGCCGCGATCAGTCGATTCAGGATGGTGCCGGAAGCGACAATCGCCGATACGCGGCAGCCGGGCGACAAAATTTTGCTGAATCCTTTTACGAGTATGACATGTCCGAACCGGTCCAACGATTTGATCGTGCGGGGCGGCTCCGTCCGAAAATACGTATCGCTGAACGCGTCATCCTCCAGAATGATCGCATTGTAGCTTTGGGCCAGCTCCAGCAGCCGGGCTCTGCGGGAGACGCTCATCACCGTGCCGGTCGGATTGTGGAAGGTCGGAACCGTATAGATCAGCTTCGGCGGATTGGCATCGCACAATTGACTCAGGATATCGATTCGCATCCCCTCATGATCGACCGGAACGGTGACAATGCGCGCGCCCCGTGCCGCGAATACGTCGATGGCCCCGGAGTAGGAGGGCCCTTCCATGTACACCGTATCCCCCGGCCCCGTAAACGTGCGGGCCACCAAATCAATCGCCTGCTGGGACCCGCTCGCAATCAGCACCTCCTCCGCGCCGGCGGCAATGCCGCGTTCCCGAAAGTAGACGGACAAGGCTTGCCGCAGCTCCGCATCCCCCTGAAACGGCCCGTAGTTTGCGATAATCGCCGGGTTCTCCGTCACGAGCTGATGGATATTCCTGCAGATTTCCCGGTTGGGCAGCAAATCGGGGTCCACCATTGCGACATGAAGCCGATACCGGCAGTCCGATGAAGATCCCTGGAAATGCCGCCACGTGTGCGCCCGGGGCAAATAATCGATGAGGGACAATTGCCATGACGCGGACAATTCCGGCGTTCCGCCGCCATCTTCCGGATCCGGGCCGACGAAGCAGCCTTTCCCCTGCGTGCAGTGAATCAGCTCCATTCGTTCCAAACGGGAGGTAAATGCCATGCGGGGATTTAAAGGAATTCTTGCGCTGTTTCTTGCGGCCATTGTCCTTTTGACGGTTGTCATGGTGTGGAAGGAGAACCCCGGGGCAGAAGCGGAACGCGGGATGCGTCCCGAATCCAAAGAGGATTATATCAGGAGGAAGCTGGACCATTGGACGCCGATGGTGCCCTGAGCCTGCCAATGATAGAAGCAGCCCGCCCGGCGCGCCGGCCAGAAGGCGGGTTGCTCCCCGTTGGATCGGCATGACTTCGGCGTTCATACGCGCGCGCGTTGGACCGGCAGCCCGGGCACGTCCACCTTCACGCGGAACAGGCCGCCCGCCAGCGGCTGCTTCCCGGTGTTCTGCCCGCTGCCGCCGCCCGCCGTCGTAATGTACAGCTCGTCGAAATGCTCCCCGCCGAACGCGCAGGAGGTCACATTTTCGACCGGGATCGGCACCGACGCCAGCTTCCTGCCCGTCACGGGATCCCACCGTCCGGCCTGCCGGCCGCCCCAATGGCCGATCCACAGCTTGCCTTCCGCGTCGATGCACATGCCGTCGGGATCGCCCGGCTCGTCCGCCGGATATTCGATGGCGACCCGCCGGTTCGCGATCGCGCCGGTCTCCGGATCGAAGTCGAACGCCCAGACGATCCGCTCGCCCGTATCGATGTAGTACATCGTCCGCCCGTCCGCCGTCCAGGCCAGGCCGTTCGAGCAGATGACGTCCGTCAGTTTCCGCGTCAGCTTGCCGCCCGCCTCCAGCATGTACAGCGAGGCGTTCCGCGTCCATTTCGCGCTGATCGTGCCGGCCCAGAACCGGCCTTCGGGATCGCATTTGCCGTCGTTCACCCGGTTGTCCGCATCGGGCTCGTCCGTATGGACGATGAGTCCGGTCTGCTCCGTATCCGGATCGAACCGGTAGAAGCCGTCGGCCAGACCGAGAATCCACGAGCCGTCCTCGGCCGGCACCGCGCAGCCGATCTTCTGATCGAACCCGTGGACGGCAACGCGTCCGTCCAGCGGCCGGAAGCGCTGCAGCTTGCGCTCTTCGATATCGACCCAGAACAGCTCGCCGAGCCGCTCGTCCCACACCGGTCCTTCGCCGAGCCGGTTGCCGGCGGCAACGACACATTCCGCCTGATACGTCAACATTGCGCTCAACCCCATTTCCTGCTGGTGTATCTTCCCCCACAATAACAGAACGGGGCGGAAAGCGCCATTGTTCCGGCTGCGGATGCGGCCGGGACATTTGACGGTATTCAAACCGCGGGCGGATAAGGTAAAATGAAAAAGGTTATTGGATGGGCAATCGCGGCTTTTACCACAACAGACGGGAATCGGGTGCAGATGAGGATCGGATTTTTTGACTCGGGGCTGGGCGGACTGACCGTGCTTGCCGAATCGCTTCGCCGGCTTCCGGCCAAAGATTATCTGTACATGGCGGACACGCTGCACGTGCCGTACGGAACGAAGACGAAAGAGGACGTCAGGCGCTACGTTCTGGAAGCCGTCGAGACCATGGTCGGTCAGGGCATTGACGCACTGGTCGTTGCCTGCAACACGGCCACGAGCATCGCGATCAATGAGCTGCGGGAGATCTACAGCATGCCGATCGTCGGCATGGAGCCTGCCGTCAAGCCCGCGGTGGAGATGAACCGGGCGACGGGCAAGCGCGTGCTGGTGTGCGCAACGCCGCTGACGCTCTCCATGCCGAAGTATTACGCGCTGGTCTCCCGCGTGGACGGAAACGGCATCGTCGATTCGCTGCCGCTGCCCGAACTGGTCGACTATTGCGAGCGTCTCGTGTTTGACGGGGAAGAACTCGCGGCGTATTTCCGGCGGAAGCTGGAACCGTTCGATCTTGACCGGTACGGCATTATCGTGCTCGGGTGCACGCATTTTATCTATTACCGGGACGCGCTGCGGCGCGTGCTGCCGGAATCGATCGAGATCGTCGACGGCAACGCCGGCACGGTTCGGCGGCTGGCGGCGCTCCTGACCCGCTACGGCATCTCGGAGAATGACGGCAGCGGCGATGTGCGGCTCATGTGCACCGGCGGCGATCCGGCGTACATCCGGAAGATGGGCATCGCGCTCGACCGGGCCAGGACATTGTAATACAGGACATTGCAATATTTGATGCGCGGCAACAGATGCCGGAGAGGAGAGACAAGTCATGGGCAACAATCGGGTGATCGGCGGCGGCGGATTTCATCACGTGGCGATTCGGGTGCACGATTTTGACGCGTCCGTGAAGTTTTACACCGAGGTGCTCGGGTTCACCGAGCGCGTGCGGTGGGGCGAAGGGAACGGGCGGGGCATCCTGCTCGATACCGGAGACGGCAATTACCTTGAAATCTTTGCGGGAGGCGCGCCCGGCCCGAAGCCGGAAGGGGCGTTCCTGCATCTGGCGCTTCGCACCGACAATGTCGACAAGGCGATTGAGGTTGCGCGCGCAGCCGGCATGGAAGTGACGGTCGAGCCGAAGGATGTCTCGCTCGGAACGGTGCCGGCGCGGATCGCGTTCTTCAAGGGGCCGGACGGCGAGATCATCGAGTTGTTCCAGGAATAAAAGAATGACAGAGAACCCCGCACGGCGGAGCATGCGTTCCGTGTGCGGGGTTCTGTCATGCTTCAGGGCAGCAGGATGCGCTGACCGGGGAAGATGAGGTCGGGGTTCTCCAGTCGGTTCAGCTCGGCCAGCTTCTGCCAGGTGGTGCCGTATTTGCGGGCAATGGCCCAGAGCGTATCGCCCCGTTTCACGATGTACACGTGCTGCTCGGATGACGGCTGCTGCTGCGGCGCAGGCGCCGGCTGCGGAGCCGGTGCGGGCTGCTGCGGTGCAGGAGCGGGCTGTTGCGGTGCAGGCGCCGGTTGCTGCGGCGATGGCGCGCCTTCCGGAATCGTGCCGGGAGCTACGGCAGGCTCAACGCGGATGCGTCCTTCCGCCTTGGGCGCGACTTCGCCCTCTGCCTGCAAGTAGCGGATGACCGCTTCCTCCAGCGAAGCGAAATCACCGGTCACCGGCTGTTCCGCTAACATGGCATACTGATCGCCGCCGGCGGCGAGGAAATCGTTCGTCGCCAGCGTGTACACCGCCTGAAGGTCGAGCGGTTTGCCGTCCACCCGGACGTCGTAAACCCGCTCTCCCGCCGGTTTGCCGGGATCGATTTTGAAAGTCATCCCGGCGACGTGCGGGAACCCGCCCAGCGGTTCGGGGTACGCGGACACGCCGTGTTCAAGCGCCGCCAGCAGCTGGGCTCCGGTGACCTCCTTCGTCTGGATGTAGTTGCCGAACGGCAGCACGGTGATCACTTGACCCTTCGTGATGTCTCCGGCCGGGATGGACGCGCGGATGCCGCCGCCGTTCGTCAGCGCAACGTCCGCGCCGGTCTCGAACAGCATGGCGTCGGCGATCAGATTGCCGAGATTCGTCTCACCCGCCCGCACATGCTCGCGCTCGCCGTCGAGATCGACGAGGCTCTTGCCGACGATCTCGGACAGCAGGGGCTCCTGATTCGCCTTCACTTCTTCAATCACGGCGAGCACGCCCGGGTCCGGTTCGATGCCGGTTGTCTCTTCGGCCGGGATGAGCCGGGCATTTCGCGCTTTCACGCCCGCCGGTCCGACGGTCAGTTCGACGACGCCGACATGCTCGCCGTATTCCCCGGCCTGCACGATCAGCGTGCCGCCGGCCTCCAGGCCTTCGGGCAGCGCCGTGTGGCTGTGTCCGTCGACAATGAGATCAATGCCCGGCACTTCTTCGGCAAGTTTCCGGCTGGTGTCGGTGCTCGCTTCGTCCAGGCCGAGATGGGCCAGTGCAATGACGGCATCCGCCTTGCCCTCAAGCTCCGCGACGACCCGTTTCGCTTCCTCGACCGGATCGGCGAAGGTCAGCCCCGCGACATTGTCCGGGTGCGTCTTGTAGGTCGTCTCGGGCGTCGCGAGCCCGAAGACGGCGACCCGCACGCCGCCGGCATCCAGCACGACGTACGGCTCGAGCAGCCTCGTCCCGTCCGGCTTGTATACGTTGGCCGCGAGCACCGGGAATGACGCTTCGCCGGCCAGTTCGAGCAGCCGGCCGTAACCGTAGTTGTAATCGTGATTGCCCGTCGCCATCGCGTCGAAGCCGACGGCGTTCATCATGCGGACGATGCTGCCGCCGCGCTCCAGATTCGCGATCGTCTGCCCGTGCAGCGAATCGCCCGCATCGAGCAGCAGCGTGTTCGGGTTCTCGGCTTTCAATTGCTTCACGAAAGCGGCCAGCTTCGCATAGCCGATGTTCGCATCCGTCTGCTCAACCCGGGAATGGACATCGTTCACGTGGACGATCGTGATCGTCGTCTCCCCTTGGGCGGCGCTTGCCGCCGCAGGCAAGGCCAGCAGACTCAGGATCAGGAATGCCAGCAGCATGCGCCCGGCCTGTCTCAGCCGCTCCATCATCCGATTCCTCCTCGAAAAAGTAGTCCCCGATTTCAATAATACAGGCAAATTGTCATCGCTATAATAAATAGAACCTGAATCCGTGAACTTCTATGAATCCTCCCGGAACCTTATTCCTGAAACCGGATCTTGACCGGACTATTTCCATGTTCATTACGAACCAACTGCTTCGCCCGCTGGCAGAAGGGCGCATCATGACTTGTACCACCGGTTTTGGCCATGTCGAACAGACCTGACGAACAAAGGTCTTTCGCCAGGCCATCCCATAACGGTTTCGTCTTCTTTCTCGCATCAGGCAAACGTCCGGTAGATTCGCTCCAGCACCGGTGACCAGGGACTGTGTTTTCCGAAGCTGAAGATCAGACTCCGCGCATGTCGAACCAGTCGCACCGCCATGTAGATGATGTTTTGAATAACGGTTCGGATTCGGCGGCGCTGCACGTTGCCGCGAATCGGCGCGTCGTCTTTGCGCAGGCTTTCCTGACCGATGATGCGCAGCAGATTGTAAGCAAACACGCCTGCGTGCAGTACGAGATTATTGGCCGCAAATTTCCCGGATGGCAACCGCTCCAAATCCAGATCCGTCTTGATTTCACTGTGAAATTGTTCGCTGGTGCCGTGATCCCGGTATAACTCGATGACCCGCCACGGTCCGCAGCGAAGCGACGTCCAGTACACGTTCACTTCAATCTCCGGAACGAGCAACATTTGCCCATCCCGATCAATGGTTCGCTCAATCACGTGGAAGACTTGCCGGAGCGGTCGGTCAAATCCTTTTTCCGTAAACTCGATGAAACCGACATACTCCTTCTTGCCTTCACGCTGCTGGCAGCAAATGCCCGAGGATTCGGCGATGCGCAGCCACAGCTCTTTCGGTTCCTTGCGGAGGTTGGCTTTAATGATGTAGTCCACTTGTTCACGGTGACATACGCGCAAATTGTCAAGGCTGTCGTTTCCCGCGTCCATGCGGACGAGAATCGGCAGATCCGTCACGCGCCGGGCATACGCGATGCTCCGGGTTAAAAAAGCAGCCGTCCCGTTCTGGACATGCGTGCTGCCTTCCCGCAGTTCGACATTGACGCCGTAACCCTCTTGGCCCAGATAAGCAAAGATCGGCGCGTACCCGTCCACGCCTTTGTACGTTCGGGAAACGCCTTCTTTCCTCGTGCCCGAGTTGTCGAAAGGGGAAACGTCAATATCCAGCGGTACGTAGATGTCCGTTCCGGCTTGAAGCCCTGTCAATGGCGCCTGGACGCGGCGGAGCAGATCGGCCGATTCCTCAAGAAGAATGTCATTCCATCCCGCCTCTTCCGTTTCGGCCGCGCGTTCCAAACGCTGCCGGAGCGTCGGGCTGGAGGGCACTTTCTGCAGTTGCAAACAGATCGGAAATACATCGTCGTTCCGAAACGGCTCAATGTGATCGAAATCGCTTTTACCTTGACACAGCAAGCCGATGTAGCTTTTCATCACGTCGGAGTGGGAATGAAACGGACTTTCCGCCTTCGTGAGGCGTGAACGGTTCAGGCGTTTCGTTAATCCGGTATGGGCAAGTAAGGCTCCCACCGTCGCAAGACCAGCATGTGTGGAAAGAATGAGTTCTTTGGACCGAACAAACTTGATTTTCATACAGCACCCCGCAGGTGAATGGTTGCGAAGCTTCGAATACCTGAATGATTCGTCTTCGGGGCTGCATTTGCCTGCTTTCTCCTTGTATTTATTCGTCGAATGATCACGGATTCAGGTAGAAATCAAAAATGCATAAATTGGATCCGCTTTCCGTGAACTTGCGGCCGGTCCGATTCGTCTATACGGTTAACGGAACGGATCGGGGAGGAGAGCGGCATGCGGGAGGGGCGTGCGCGGCCCGGCGGTCGGAGCGGAACGGAGCTGGGTTTGGTGCTGGCGGGACTCGTCCTGCTCCATGGCATCGCCGGCATCATCAGCCTGTTTGGCGCGGAAGCGGGAGCGGACATCATCCTCCAGATGTTCGGGCTTGCCGCGGTCCGTTCGACAATTGCGGCGGATGCCGAAAGCGCCTCGGACACGGCGGCGGATATCGCCTTGACCGAAGGCGGATCGGGACACGCGGCGGCCGAGGGCGGCGGCTTGGCGGCTGACGGGACGCCTCTGGCCGGAAATCGGCCGGCACCCGCCGGGAGCACGGCAACGGAACAGCCGCCGGAATCGATCGTGCAGCCGCCGGGTCCGTCGGAATCGGAATCGGCTTCGCAAAGGCGGGAAGCGCCCGTACCGGCCAAACGGGCCGCGCTGACTTTCGACGACGGCCCTGACAGGAAATATACGCCAATGGTCCTTGACATCTTGTCGCAATACGGCGTTACTGCTACATTTTTTGTCGTCGGCACTCAGGCCGAGCGTTATCCCGAAGTGCTGGCGCGCATCCGGGACGAGGGACACGAGATCGGCAGCCACGGCTACGCCCATGCGGACATGGGCAAGATGACGGCCGCCGACATCACCGAAGATCTGCGCCTCGCGGACGAGGCGCTGCGGGAAGCGGCGGGCATCGTCCCCGCGCTGTTCCGGCCTCCCTACGGATCGGTATCGGATGAACTCAAAGCCGCGCTGTCGGATTCGGGCAAGAAGCTCGTCCGCTGGAATGTCGATCCCCGCGACTGGGACGGCACACCGGCCGCCGAAATCGCATCCCATGTGCTGGAACACGCGAAAGACGGCGCGATCATTCTGCTGCACAGTTTCGGCGGCAAGAACGCCGATCTCAGCGGAACGATCGAGGCGCTGCCGGAGATCATCGAAGGGCTGCTGGCACAGGGGTATGAGCTGTCGACCGTATCCGGATTGGAGCGTGACAGCAAGTGAATGGACATATTTTTTCGGCTCCCCTATGGCAATCGGTGATGAATTCCTGGATAATGGAAACGGGTGCTTCAAGCGCCGCCGTGCCGCAGGATGCGGCCGCGGTGCCGGACGCCGATTGTATCGGGACTAGAGGTGGCGAAGTGCAATCCGATACGGGTTTCGAATACTTGCGGTTCATCGGCGAGCAAGCCGACCGCAAGGCATTGTTGACCGAACTGATGAATGCATATGGCAAAGACGTCTGGAACTTCGCCTACAGCATGACGCGGAAATGGGACCAGGCGGACGACATCGCGCAGGAAGTGTTCCTGAAGGCTTACCGGAATCTGCATACATTCCGCAGCCAGGCGTCCGTGAAGACATGGCTGCTTGCCATTACCCGCAACATGGTGCTCGATTACCGGAAGCAGGCGTTCTTCCGCCGGGTGGTGCTGGTGGACGCGTTCAGGGAGGACGGAGCCTCTTCATCCGCCGAGCGGGAAGTCATCGAGTCGCTGGCGGTGAACGACATGTGGAAGCAGGTGCTCGAACTTCCGTACAAATACCGTGAGGTCGTCATTCTGTACGCGCATTATCAACTTTCGATGAAAGAAATCGCGGAAATGCTGGGCGTAAGCGAAGGGACGGTCAAGTCGAGGCTGTTCCATGCAAGGCGGAAACTGGCGGCGAGAGGAGGCGGTCGCGGTGATTCCGACAGATGACGAGCTGAGGCGCGAACTGGCCCATGGACCGCTCAAGCGCAGCGGTTTCGACGAACGGCTGCGCAGACGGATCGAAGAGCGGCTGGACGAGACTCCGGTCCGCCGTCCTTTCCGGCCGTCCCGGCTGGCCGGCATGGGCATGGGCGTATGCCTCGTGATCGCCGCGGTCGTGCTGCTGATCCGGCTCCATCCGGGGAACACCGGCGGCACGCAGCAGCAGTTGGCCGATTCGTCCGGATCGGATACGGTTGCCGGCTCCGCGACGGCCGTGGCCGATGCGGAGGAGACGCCGCGCCGTTCGGTGCTGCTCCTCGGGCTCAGGCAGGATACGGACGGAGCGGCGAGCGCCTACCGGACGCTGCTCGTCTCGGGCGGGCCCGACGCGTCCGATTGGTCGGCGGCGGATGGAGACGGCATCATCATGCCGTACCGCACCGATTTCTGGCGGCTGGATGTGCAGGAAATCCAGGGCAACAACGGCACGTTTCGGCTGGTCGGAGCCTACAACGCTTCGCGCGGAGATACGGGGACGCTGCCGCCGGTTCGGGCGGGAGGCGGGGGCATCGGTCCGATTGAGGAGCGCATCCTGTTCGCGGGCAACCGCTATGTCGGCATCGCCCGTCTGACGTCGGGCGAGTGGACGTATCGGATGATGGATATAGCCGATCTTTCCCAGCCCCGGAATGTCAGATTGATTGCATCCGACGCCGAGCGGCATATGGTTCCGGCCGTACAGACGGACGGCAGGCTCGGCGTAGCCGAGACCGATGCGCCGGAACGTCTGGGCGGCATCGACGAATGGACGCTCGCGCGCAAGGCGGGCCGCTGGATCGCGGTCGGGCGCGAGGAGGGCGCAGGCAAGCGTATGGAAAGCGCTGTCCGGCGGGAACTGCCCTATGCCATCGGCTCCGTGATCGTCGCCCACAACGAACTGGCATTGTATTGGGATGACATCCGCGCCGTGCAGCCCGCCGCCGTCGATGCCGTGACGTCCCCGGCGCGCAATATGGCGGTTATCCTGACAGACCGGAAGATCGTCATCTACAGCATGAAGAACGGCAAATTGGATCGGGAAATGCTGGACATGGAGCTGAAGCCCGGCGAGACGGTCATCATGGCCGAGTGGGCGACGCACGTCGATTATGTGGACGAATGGATTCGCAGAGTCAGCGAATTGTTTGGCGGAGCTCCGGCCAGCCGGGCGCTGCCGTGATGCGGAAATGAAGAAGGGATCCCCTGCGCGGGGATCCCTTGCTTGTTCATCGGCCGAGCGAGCTCAGCCAGACCGTCATCGCGCGGGCGTCGCGCTCCGCTCCGACGGATTGCAGCAAGGAGGCGGCCTCCGGCGATTCGGCGGCCGGTTCGCCGTTCAGGGAGGCGATCCGGATTTTGCTGCGCTTCGTCATTTGCATGATCGTGCGGAACGCGCGGCGCATCGTGTCCGCCAGCGCATCTTCGCCGATGTCTTCCGGCGCCCGCATCGTGGATACGCTCCTCCCGTATCCTTCGATCCACAGCAGCCATTCCCCGCCGCGCAGCACGAGGAAGTTGCCGCTGCGGCGCGCGAAGGCGGCGCCCGGCCGCTGCGGCCACGGCGCAAGCAGCCCGAACGGACTTGCGGGATCGGACGCGGCCAGCACCGTCACGTCGTCTTCGGCCCCGGCTTCGACGGGCGGACGGCGAAGCGAAGCGACCCGTTCACGGGAGACGAATTGCATCGTCTGCACGCCGCGGACGAACAGGCCGCGCGTGACGATGCCCATGGTCTCCAACTGCCGGAGAACGGGCAGCAGCACATCCCACCCGAAGGGCGACCAGTGGTCGGCCGTTTCTTTCGCGAGCACGCCGAACCCGTCGAGCAGATGGCGCGTCCAGGCCATGACGGACGTCTCTTGCGGCACATCGGCTTGCGGCGCATCCGCATCCTGCAGCAGATCGGAGAGCGCATACCAGCGGCCGTGTCCGGAGCCGGTCCGGGGCAGTCCGCGGGCAGCGCCTGTCTGCGCGGTCTTCGCCGTTTTTGCCGGCTTCGCCGTCAATGCGAGACGCAGCGGGGCGAATTGATCGTTCGACACATGCCCGTCCCGGACGAGATCCAGCAGATCGGACAGCAGCTCGGACGGCAGCCGGTCGAACTCCCGGGCCAGCTTCGTCAGGAAGGCGGCGCCGCCATCCCGGAGCCGATCGAGCAGTTCCGGGTGCTTGACCGGCCGGCCGGCGCTTTCCCGCAGAACCGGAACGTAGAGTTCCCGTGATTCGGCAAGGAAGAACGCGACCTGGACCTGGTCGGCGCCGGATTCCCTGCGCGCCGTCCAGATGACTTCCCCGCTTGCGCAGAGCGCGTCGAGCAGTTCGCCGCGGTAAGCGGTCAGCCGGGAGGGGAAGATGACGGTCTCCCACAGTTCGAGCGGCAGGAACAGCCCCTGCAGCCGGCCGATCACCGCCAGCAGGCCGCTCTCGCCGGCGAGCCGCGCGCCCGGCAGCGCGTACTGGAGCGCGGCAGCCTCCAGCAGCCACCTTTCCGGCTCGAGCGGCTCGGCCTCCCTGCGCGCTTCCCGCACGGAACGGCGGAGGATGCGGGAGGCGATCCGGCTGCTCATCCATGCCTCGCCTTCATCATCGCCCGCGATCGGCGACGGTTCGATCCGCTCCTGCAGCAGCAGCTCGTCGATGACGGCGCGCGCCTGCACCGGCGACAGCTGCGGATAGCGGCCGATCAGATCCGCCATCGTGAAGGAGAGCACCTGCTCCGTCCAGCGCCCGGCCACGAAGGCGACGGATGCGGGAGTCGCGGGAAACTCGCGGTACAGGTCGCGTTCGTCCGCGCAGATCCAGCGCACAATGCCGCCGAATTCCAGCGGCGCAATCCGGCCATCCCGTTCGAGCGCCCGGAGCCACTCCGCCGTCCGGCCGCCGGCCCAAGCGGCCAGCTCGTCGGCCGAGCTGTCGCCCCGCCGCTTGAGCAGCGCGTACAGCCCGTCCGGATCCGCGGGCGGACCGCCCGGCCCCGGTTCGGCGAGCCGCCGCCGCTCTTCCTCGATCGCTTCCGGCCGCACGGCGCGGCGCAGCGCTTCCTCGCCGAACAGTTCGCCCGCAAGCCGCTTGTTGATTTCGATGAGCTGCAACTGCAAATCGCCGCTGAGCTGGTCGCCTTCGTACAATTGCTTCATCGCGTAATCGGACACGAATGCCGACGCCAGCGGCGAAGGATGCGCGGTCTCGCGCATGACGATGCGGATGGTGCCGTCGGCGAGGGAGCGCAGCGCATCCAGAAGGTTCGGGAGGTCCAGCTCGTCGTGAAGCGTGCAGCGCATCGCTTCGTGCAGATAGGGGAACTGCTCGGCATACGGCAGCGCCTCCCGGAGCAGTTCTTCGCTGCGGATGCGTTTCTGCCACATCGGCGTGCGCCGGAAGCTGCGCTGCAAGAGCAGCGACGTCTCCGCAATGCGCCGGAACGAGACGGCGAAGAGGGGGGAGCCGGCAATGGCTTCCCTCAGCAGCCGCTCCACATTGTCGGGCGTCACTTGCCGCACGGCGTCAAGCCAGGCCGGTCCCCATTCCGGCAGCACAAGCTCGATTCCGCCGTCCCGGGCATGGGCGTACACCTGCTGCCCCATCGCTTGTTCCAGCACATGCCGGATCGCCAGCAGCCAGGTGCGGTTGACGCGCTTGCCCCAGTGGTTGTGCATGACGACGTGCCAGCGCCCCGTCACGTCGCGGTAATACTCGACGAGCAGCCGCTTGTCGGTCGGCACGCCGCCGTGCGCGTGCTGGGAGCGGACGAGCGCCGCAAGGCCGGATGCCGCCCCGCCGTCCAGATGGAAGCTGCGGGACAGCCAGTCGATGGTCTCCGCATCGGCGGCCGCCTGGCCGCCCGTCCCGGAACCATTATCCGGCCCCCCGAAGTCCGCCGCCTGACCCTCCGAAGGGTTGACGGCTTCACGCGCTGCCGCTCCATCGACATGTTCCGCCGTTTCGACAGCGCTCCCCGCCGCTCCACCGCCAGCCGTCAGCCGCCGTTCAAGTTCGGCCCACAGCCGGCCGACGGCCTGTCCCAGCTCGTAGGAACGCCCGGGGCCCTCGTTCCGCCAGAACGGGATTTCGCTGTACCGGTTGCCCGCTTCCACCGCATAGACCCGGTCCTGCCGGATGCTCTGGATACGCCACGAGCTGGTGCCCAGCTGGAAGACGTCGCCGACCCGGCTCTCCTCGATATACTCTTCGTCCAGCTCGCCGAGGCGGACGCGGGTCTCCGCATGGTGGACCGGGTAGCCGGAACTCTGCGGAATCGTGCCCGCGCCGGTCAGCGCGGCCATGGCGCTGCTTCCCCGCCGGGAGATGCGGCCGGTCAGGCTGTCGTATTCGATCAGCGGCCGCACGAACGGATATCGTCCGCCGAGCACGAGCAGCGCGGCGTGCAGCCGCTCCGGCGGGAACGACCGGAAGCTGTCGCTGCGGATGATGAGCCGATGCAGCTCGTTCACGGCGAGCGCGTCCGGCGATGCGGCCGCCATCGCGACGACGTGCTGCGACAGCACGTCAAGCGGATCCCGGGGCGGCTCGATCGGCTCGATGTCGCGCTCGATGATCCGCCGGGTAAGCACGGCGATCTCGGGCAGCTGTTCGAGGGTGCGCGCGACGATCGCCCCGCGGCTTACACCGCCGACGGCATGGCCCGCCCTGCCGAACCGCTGGATGCCGGCCGCCGCGGAGAGCGGCGAATCGAGCTGGATCACGAGGTCGACATGACCGATGTCGATGCCCAGCTCCAGCGACGAGGTGGCGACGATGACGCGCAGATCGCCCGATTTCAGCCGCCTCTCGATCTCCAGCCGGCGCTCGCGGCTGACGCTGCCGTGATGCGACATCGACATCTCGAACCCGGCATGGTCGTTCAGGTGAAGCGTCAGCCGTTCGGCCAGCCGCCGGCTGTTCACGAAGATGATGACGGATCGGGCGCCTTCCATCAGCTGCATCAGGCGCTCGACGATCGGCTTCCAGACGAGTTCAATCTTCCGGCTGCCCGGCGGCTGCCCGGGAAGCGTCACCGTCAGCTCGATCTTCCGCTCCATCCGGCTCTCCACGATCTTGACGGGCCGCGGCCGGTATCCGTACGGGTGCGCAAATTCTTCGGCCGCGCCCGCATCAGCCGGCGCGGCGGACCGGCCGCCGTCTCCCGGCACGGGCAGCGCCTCCCGGGGCTCTTCCCAGCCGGCGAGGAAGCGGGCGACGCGCGCAAGCGGCTTCTGCGTCGCCGACACGCCGATCCGCTGGATCCGCGCCGGGCAGAGGTCAGCGAGCCGTTCGAGCGTCAGCGACAGATGCGCGCCGCGCTTGTCCGCGGCCAGATCGTGGATCTCGTCGACGATCACTTTCTCCGTCGTCCGCAGCATCCGCCGGCCCTTCTCCGACAGAAGCAGGATATACAGCGACTCCGGCGTCGTCACGAGCACGTCCGGCGGCCGCCGCAGCATCGCGGCGCGCTGCGCCCCGGTCGTGTCGCCGGTGCGGACGGCCGCGCGCAGGCCGGGCCAGGGCTGTCCGGATTCCGCGGCCAGCCGGTCGATCGCCTCGGCGAATTCGGCAATGTGGTGATGAATGTCATTGTTCAGGGCTTTCAGCGGCGTGATATAGACGACTTTCACGCCGGAACCGGCGCCTTGCCCGGTCTTCGTCCGGATGCAATGATCGAGGCAGGGCAGGAGCGCCGCCAGCGTCTTCCCGGAACCGGTCGGCGCGGCAATCAGCGCGTGATGTCCCGTGCGGATGGCGTCCCAAGCCTCCCGCTGCACGGGAGTCGGTTCTCCGAAGGAACGGAAGAACCATTGCGCGAGAACCGGATGGAACCCCTCCAGCTCCGGCGGCAGCGGCTGCCCGCCGAAATCCGTCATGCCCTTCGCCTCCTTGCATCGTTGCACGAAAAAACATTCCGCACTCCCAGCATAACCAATCCGGCATTCGCACACAATCCGGCGTGTCCGGGCAAAACGCAAGAACCCGCCGGGCTCTCGGGGAGACCCTGCGGGTTCTGATGCTTGCCGGACCGTTCCGCCCGGTTTACGGTTAAGCTTCCGTACCTTCCGCCGCGCCTGCGGCTTTCTCTGCTTGCTCCTGCACAGCCGGCTGCTCGACGGCGATCTTCTCGTAGGCGCTGTCGCCCAGGATGCGGCGCGCGGTGACATACCGCTTCGCGTAATACTTGTCCGACAGCGCGGTAATAACGACGCCTTTCGACGTGGAGGCGTGGGCGAACTTGCCGTCGCCGACATAGATGCCGACGTGGGAGATGCCGTTGCCGCTCGTGTTGAAGAAGACGAGGTCGCCTTCGCGGAGATCTTCCTTCGCGATCTTTTCGCCTTTTTCTGCCATGGCGGAGGAACTGTGCGGCAGTTCGATGCCGAACTTCGCAAATACATAAGCGGTAAAACCGGAACAATCAAATCCTTTGGTCGTGGTGCCGCCGTACTTGTACGGAGTGCCGAGCAGTTCATCGATTACTGCGTCCATCTTCGATCCGGCAGAGGCGCCAGCCGTCGTGAAAGCAAATACAATGGCAAGCAGCGCCGTGAAGGATACCGCCAGTCGTTTCACGTATGCGAGAACTCCTTCCGATGCCTGCGAGGTTAGCTGTGGGGTTCGGTCGAAGGCTCCCTGGGACTCTTCCGGCGCATGCCGCCCGGCAGCGCAGAGTCCGTTCACCCGGATTGGTTCCCCCGCTTCCCGTTCGACGGGAATTCGGCATTTTTCACAACGGTCCTACGAATTCGCTTTCCGCTCGTGAAATCCTTCCAAATTAAAATGAGAATCCTCTCATAAAAACACGAAAATTCTCTCATAAAACACCGAACCCCCCTCATAAAAAGGCGAATTTTTCTCATGAAAAGGTGAATGGAAAAAGAAAAAGCCGACATGTCCGGGCTAGTGTCCGGATATGTCGGCTTCGGTTTGCGGCGGGCCGCTGCGGGGCCGGACCGGCAGTCAAGCGGCCGGCTGCCGTTTCGATTGCCACGCTTCATATTGCGCGGCGAAGGTCCATACTTTGAACCAGGTGCGGAAAAATTGCTGGGCCTGGTGCAGAATGAGCGCGAACAGCCCGGCCCAGATCATCGACACGGCGGTGGAGACGAGACCGGTCGCGGCGCCGATCGCCCATACCGTGAGCGCCGCCGCGGCGGCCATCGGCAGGCTGCGGATCGTGACGGACAGCGACGGCAGCATCCCGTCACCCGCCGCCGCTCCGAACTGCATGCCGAGCGAGACCAGGCGGATGAGCAGGCACCACCCCAGCCAGGCGGCCGCGGCGGGCAGCACCGCCCACAGCAGGTCGCCCCATCCGGCGCTGTCGAAGAACGCGCGGCGCGCAAGCGGCAGCAGCCAGGCGAGCGGCGCGAGGATCAGGGCGAGTTCGGCGGCGTAGATGAGGGCGATGCGCTTCCAGGCGGCCCGGATGCCGGAGAAAAACGTGGTGCCGCGCTCCTTCGTCGCATGCTGCAGCGAGTGGAACAGTCCGGCGTTGATGAACGGCGTGAGCAGCATGCGGACGGCGAGCAGACCGGCCAGCGCCAGGCCGTAGGGAACGAGCAGATCGGTCTTCATGATCCGGAACTGCGCTTCGACAAGGAAGAGCTCCACGGCCCCCTTGGCGGCCAATGGATCCGGGTACCGCTTCAGGAGCGGGACCAGCACGCCGTCGATCGCCCGGTAGAGGAAGAATCCCCACAGAAACTGATAGACGAACAGGAGGACGATGATGCCGGCGTGCCGCACGGTGCGGTTCCATCCGTTGATCACATAGGTTTTCATGGCGGTCCTCCTCCCATTACCATCCGAACCGGGCGATGATCGTTTCCAGCAGCTTCGCGGCGCCGAGATTCCAGCGATTCCGTGTCGTCCGCGGCAGCTCGGCTTTCATGAAGTTGTTGTACAGCCGGTTGTCGAGCAGGTTCGTCCGGTTCGGGTCCGCCGCCGCCCAGACGAGCGGATGCGGACGGGTGACCCGGATCTCGGTCCTGGCGCTGTCGCTGTCCCAGACATGCGTCGAGACCGACCCGTCGGCGAACTGCAGCAAGACGGCGATGGGGCCGGTATAGGCGCCGGTGCGGGACAGGGTGACGACCGATTCATATTGCCGCGATCCGTTCGATTCCGAAGGCGCAGTCCGGACCGATTCGATCGCCACGTCGGCCGCCTCTCCACCGTACACGAACGCGCCGAAGTAGTCGTCCCAGTCGGTGCCGGTCACTTTTTCGACGATGCGCTGGAAGTCGCGGGATGACGGGTGCTTGAACTTGTAGGTCTGGAAATACGTCCGCATGATGGCGCGCATTTTCCGTTCTCCCGCCCTCCGTTCGATGCCGAGCAGCACCAGTTTCGCCCGGAGATAGACGTTCTCGGCGTAATGCTCGTGGCTGCGGTATTTCCAGGAGAGCTGGTCCAGCGGCGCCGGATCGGTCAGGTATACCGCCTCGACCGGCAAGTTTGGCGAGATGCCGTAGATGGCGTCCATCACCTTGTCCTCGGCGTAGGAGGTGAACCCTTCGTCCAGCCAGGCTTCTTCGAACTCGTTCGTGGCGACCATGCCGTACCAGTATTGGTGGCCGACCTCGTGCACGACGGTCCGTTCCAGCTCGAAGCCCGGGTTTTCTTCCTCGGCGGACGCCGCGGTGATCAGCGTCGGATATTCCATGCCGCCCGCGCCGCCCGCGCCCTTCGGCGGCACGACGATGGACAGGGTGGAGTAGGGATAGGCGCCGTACCATTCCGCGTATTTCGCCAGGGACGATTTGGCGGCGTGCATGTAGCGCTCCCGCAGATGGGCGTGCAGCGGATCGAGGTACAGCTTGATCCGTACGCCGGGGATGCCTTTCGCGGAATACGATTCCTCGCTGTAGATGAAATCCGGCGAAGCCGCCCAGGCGAAATCGTGCACGTCGTCGGCGTAATAATGGTACGTTTTCATGCCGTTTTCGATCTTCGGCGTCTCCGCGAGGAACCCGGTGGCCGCCGTCTTGTAGTTCTCCGGCACGCGGATCTTGACGCTGAAGATGCCGAAGTCGCTGTAGAACTCGGAATTGCCGTGATACTGGTGCGCGTTCCAGCCTTCCTGTTTCCGGCCGCGCGTCCCCTTCGTCTCGTAGACGGCGATCTTCGGAAACCATTGGCCGGCCATGACGAAATCACCGGCATAGCCCATGCGGGCGAACACGCGCGGCAGCTTCACGTCGAACTGCATGCGCAGCGTCACGCTGCCGCCGGGCGGCACCGGCTGCGACAGGCGCAATCTTGCCAGCGTCCGGTCGTTCGGGTTGCCGTCGTCCGGGCTGACGTACTGCAGCCGGGGCAGCAGGTTCTCGCCGTCCTCGGCGATGATGGAGCGGAGCGTGATGCCGCCGACGCTCTCCGGCACCGCCCGGTCGTTCCGGAGCCGGCCGCCGGACTCGCGCATGAACGTGGTCTGCGGGCTCTCGAAGGCGTTCGGATACAGGTGAAAATAAAGTTCGGATACCGTTTTCGCGCCGGGGTTGGTCCATGTGACGGTCTGCTCGCCATGCAGCGTCTTCGCCTCGGCGTCCAGCCGGACGTCGATGTGATACTCGACGACGCGCCTCGCGAGCGCGGCCGGCTTCGGTCTCTGCACCGTCTCCGGAGCGGAAGCCGAAGGCGGCGCGGCCGCTGCCCCGGGAGCCGGCTTCGCAGTCTTGGGATCGCCGGATGAGATGGCCGACGCGTACGTATATTGGGAGAGCCAGGCGGTGCGGAACTCTTGTCCGAACAAAGCGAGCGCGAGCACGGCAGCCGCCGCGATCAGGGCGATTCGGGTGCGGGCGTTGAGCTGCATGGACCGATTACCTCCCGTTGACAAGCATCTACGGCATGTATATGTTGGCTACGGGCGGATTATTAGCTAAAATGATTGACAAACCCAGCAAGGAAGGCGGGGACATTTTTCGTGGAACAGCAAGACAGCGGTTCGCAGAAGAAGCGCACGCTGGCGTTCAATGTCGTCAGCACGCAGACGCATAAAGGATTCGGCGCGGGGAGCATCAATCTGAACGATGTGTCCTCCGTCATCATCGACGGCGGCGAAGCCTATATCGACATCGGCGCCATGCATGCGAAGAGCAGGGTGGAACGCGGCATCAAGTTCAGCCCGAACAAGGAAGATGTGCCGAACGGCCGGAAGGTGTGGGTCGTCTGGGTCGCGGTCGACCGGAGCGGTGAGGGAGCGTACTACGCGGGCGCGACCGCCTGCGAGATGCTGATCGATTCGGAAGCGCGGCGCGGGTGGAAGATTCTCGCCGACCACGTGAACCGGCTGGATTACGCGATCAAGCGCAGGTTCATGCTGGACGAATTGTCGGCGGAGGAGAAAAAGGCGCTGAAAGATCTGCTGATCCGCCACAACGCGGAATGGTGGGAGCGTTCGCCGGAGGAGCTCAAGCAGGCGCTGGATGTGTGACTGGCAGCGGTGTCGTTTCGGACAGGGTGCATTATTGCACGATATTGAAAGGAGGCCGACCGGGGCAACAGTTCCCGGTCGGCCTCTTCTTATTTGTCCTTCTCGAACAACACGATCAGTGACGGCAGCAGGAATCCCCGGATGAGGAACGTGTCGAGCAGAATGCCCACGGCGGTAATGAAGCCGAAGACGGACAGCACCTGCACCGGCTGGGTCATCAGGACGGCGAATGTCGCCGCGAGAATGAGGCCGGCCGAGGAGATGACGCCGCCGGTCTTCGCAACGGCGATTTCCACCGCCTTCCGCACCGGATGGCGCCGCCGTTCCTCCTGGAACCGCGACACGAGGATGATGTTGTAGTCGATCCCGAGCGCCACCAGGAAGACGAAGGCGTACACCGGGATCCGCGTGCTGTACGTGTCGATGCCGAACAAGAGGTCGGTCAGGAACAGGCCGAGCCCGAGCGCGGACACGTACGAGATCAGGATCGTCGCCCGGCGCCAGCCCGCCGAGCAGCAGCGTGACGGCAAGCCACACGCCGAGCGTAATCCGCATCCCCCTCTTCGTGGACACGAAGTCCGTTATGCGAAGCAGCAACGATTTCATGTACGGGTCCTCCTGCTTCCGTAATCGGGATGGCTTGATTAAAGTGACAAATGTGTCACTTTGGGTAAAAAAGAATGCAAAGCGCAACTTCGCTTGCCATTCTCTTATTATGGCCTTGTGCAGCATCGCTGTCAATCAGGCCATGATGCCGTGCCGGATGATGTCCTCGATGGCCGCCACCCATTCCTCATACGGAATGCCCGAATGATTGGGGATCATGATGGACTGAAAAATGAAGCCGAGCACCAGCCCGTCGGGCAGATGGGAACGCAGTTTTCCTTCCCGCCGTCCCTGCCCGACGAACGAGCCGAGGCGCGCGTACATGTCCAGATGAAGCTGGTCCAGCCGCGCAAGGTTCGCCTTCACTTTCGCGTTTCCGGACCTCGGAATCTGCTGGACGCTGCTGATCAGCTGGTGGATCGTCCTCCGCTTGAAGATGAGATCGAGCAGATACCGGAACCGGGATTCAAAGTCCGGACAGTTGTCGATCTCCCGCAATTCGGCCAGAAAACGGTCCATCTCGTGGATCATGAAATCGGAGATGAGCTCGTCCTTGTTGTCGTAGTACTTGTACAGCGCGCCTCTCGAGACTTGCAGACGTTCGGCCAGGATGCTGAAGGTGAAGCCTTCGTAGCCCTGCGCGAGCAGCACGTGCCCGGTCTCCCGGAACAGGTCGTCGGTCGTAAACTTGCGTTCCCTAGCGATGACAATCACCTCATTGTAGAGGTAAATTCGACAAGCTCCGGCGTATTCCTCCTTCCGGGCTATCCGAGCCACCAACGCTTCAGATCTTCCCACCAGGAGCGGCGGATTTCCTGGTCGGCCCGGGCGGAGTCCGGCTCTTCTTCGCCTGCTGCGTCATGCGCGTCGCAATACTCGACCGGCTCGGTGCCCGCGATGAACGTCTCCGGACGCCGCTGCGGACACGTCTCGCCCGCAAGTTTGCCGGTTTCGGGATCGATGTACACTGTCACGACGCCGTCCGGCATCGGGAACATCTTCGGCGGCACGCCGGCGAGCGCCCGCTCGATGAAGTCCGCAAAGATCGGCGCCGCACGGTGCGCCTCGGCCTGCGTGATCGTGCGCGCCTTGTCGTAGCCGACCCAGACGGCTGCCGACAGCTCCGGCGTGTAGCCGACGAGCCAGGCGTCGTAGGGAGTCGTGCCGGTCTTGCCGGCCACCGGGCGCTTGATGGCGGCCGACACGCGATGCGCCGTGCCGCCCGGCTCGAACACGCTCTCGAGCAGCCGCGTCATGACGTACGCATGCGCGGGCGACGCCGCCTGCACCGCCGACGGCTTCGCCTCATACAGCACGCGTCCCGAGCGATCCTCGATGCGCAGGATCGCGACCGGCTCGTGCCGGACGCCGCCGGCGGCCAGCGCGCCGAACGCGGACGCCATCTCGAACGGGCTGACGGGGAACGTGCCGAGCGCCAGCGAAGGCACCGGCTGCATCGGGCTGTCGATGCCGAAGCGGCGGGCTGTCGCCACGACGTTCTCCGGCCCGACCGCCATAATCGTGTGGACGGCATAGATATTGTCCGAACTTGCGATCGCCGTCCGCATGTCGATCTCGTCCATGACATAATGATCGTTATGGTTGCGCGGCTCGTACGTCTTGCGGCCTTCGTCGTACGTGAAGACGGTCGGTTCGCTCCGGAAGCGGGTGACCGGGGTCATGCCGTTCTCGAGCGCCGTCAGGTAGACGAACGGCTTGAAGGAGGACCCCGGCTGGCGCGTCGTCGCGAAGACGCGGTTGTATTGGTTCGTGTTGTAGTCGCGGCCGCCGACCATCGCCTTGATATGGCCGTTTCGCGGATCGATCGCGATGAGCGCCGCCTGCTGTTCGGAGCCCGCCGGAATGCCGTTCTTCACCGCTTCTTCGGCGGCTGTCTGGATGTCGGGGTCGAGCGTCGTGTAGATGCGGACGCCGCCTTCGGCAATCAGCCGCTCGTCGATGCCGAGCTGTTCGACGGCGACCATCCGGACGTAATCGCGGAAATACGGCGCGTATCCGTCGTCCGCATCCGATTCGAGCGGACGGAAGTTCAGCGGCTCGCGGAACGCGGCGTCGGCTTCCTCCCGCGTGATGACGCCCTGTTCCACCATGGCGTTCAGCACGAGGCGCTGCCGGTCCTTCGCGTTCTTCATGTCCCGGTAAGGCGAGTAATACCGCGGCCCCTTGGGCACGCCGGCCAGCATGGCGCTCTCCGCGAGCGACAGTTCGGAAGCGTGCTTGCCGAAGTAGCGCTCCGCGGCGGCTTCGACGCCGTAGGCGCCGTGGCCGTAGTAGATCTGGTTCAGATACATCGTCAAAATTTCCGTCTTGTCGTATTTCATTTCAAGCTGCGCCGCGTAAACGGCTTCCTGCAGTTTCCGGGACCAGGTCCGCTCGTGGGACAGCCAGAGGTTGCGCGCCAGCTGCTGCGTCAGCGTGCTCGCGCCCTGCTTCGCCGACAGGCTGCGCAGGTTGACGAGGGCCGCGCGGGCAAGTCCGCGCAGATCGATGCCGTGATGCTCGAAGAAGCGGCGGTCTTCGATGGCGAGCGTCGCCTGCACGAGGTACGGCGAAATTTCCGACAGTTCGACGGAATGCCGGTATCCGCCGGCGTGAAGCGTGTCGATGACGCCTCCCCGGCTGTCGTAGATATACGAAGTCTGGCTGATGAATGCGGCGGGCAGCGACTGCGTGCTCAGCCAGATCCAGCCGGCGATCAGCCCGCCGGCGGCGAGCAGCAGGAGGAAGGCGAAGACCGCGGCCCAGACGCGGAGGCGGGCACGCCGGATCACGCGCCGCTCGGCCCGGAGCAGCCGTTTCTTCTGTTTCTCGCGCTCTTCCGCGGTCTGCGGGCGGTTGTTCGACTGATCCGCCATGTTCGCCACCGTCCTTTCCGCTCGCAATCTTTCATGTTCCTTAGTATGGAAATCGAAAGACGGCGTTATTCATGCGGGTTTGGAGGCGGTCGGCATTCCCGGAAGAAAAAACATTTTGAAGCGGGGCGGGGAGCATGTTGCTTTTTCCCATTGAAACTCTATAATACAGGTTGAAATCCTACAGGAAGAAGGGATCGTCCTCGTGACGGAGATATGGTTTACGGAGAAACAGACTGACCATTACGGCATCACGATGAAGCTGAAGGAAACGTATGTCCGCGAACAGACGGACTTCCAGGATCTCGCCATGGTGGAGACCGAGGAATGGGGCACGATGCTGCTCCTCGACGGCATGGTGATGACCACGGACCGTGACGAGTTCGTGTACCACGAAATGGTGGCGCACCCGGCGCTGTTCACGCATCCGAATCCGGAGCATGTGTTGGTGGTCGGCGGAGGCGACGGCGGCGTCATCCGCGAAATTCTGAAACATCCGAAAGTGAAGCGAGCCGTTCTGGTCGACATTGACGGCAAGGTGATCGAATATTCGAAGCGCTATCTGCCGCAAATCGCGTCCGGTCTGGACGATCCCCGCGTACAGGTGATCGTGAACGACGGATTCATGCACATCCACGATCACAAGAACACGTATGACGTCATCATGGTCGATTCGACCGAGCCGGTCGGGCCGGCGGTGCAGCTCTTCACGCGCGGGTTCTACCAGGGCATCTACGACGCGCTGAAGGAAGAAGGCATGTTCGTCGCGCAGACGGACAACCCGTGGTTCAAGGCGGATCTCATCCGCAGCGTGAGCCGGGACGTCAAGGCGGTGTTCCCGATCGTGCGCACCTACTGGGCGAATGTGCCGACCTATCCGAGCGGGCTGTGGACGTTCACGCTGGGCAGCAAGAAATACGACCCGCTGGATGTGGACGAATCGTCGATTCCCGAGATCGATACGAAATATTACTCGCCCCGGCTGCACAAGGCGGCATTCGTGCTGCCGAAGTTCGTCGAGGATCTGGTGAAATAAGCGGAATGCGAGCGTTCGGACGGCCGTCCCGCTTCGGGGCGGCGTTCTTGATGGAAAGGGGAAAACCGGTGTGAAGCTGGATCAAAAATATTCCGGCAACGTGTTCATTCTGAGCTCCGAAGATTACGAATCGGCGAAGGCGGTCATCTACGGCATGCCGATGGACTTCACCGTCTCGTTCCGCCCGGGCTCGCGCTTCGGCCCGCCGCGCATCCGCGAGGCGTCGGTTGGCCTGGAAGAGTACAGCCCGTATCTGGACCGCAGCCTCGAAGACATCGTCTATTTCGATGCGGGGGATCTGCTCCTGCCGTTCGGCAATGCGGCGCGCAGCCTGGAGATGATCGGCGAATTCGTGCGGGGCGTTCTGGCGGACGGGAAGCTGCCGGTCGGCCTCGGCGGCGAGCACCTCGTCTCGTGGCCGATCATCCGCGAAGTCTACGCGAAGTATCCGGATCTGGCGGTCATCCATATCGACGCGCACGCGGACCTGCGCGAGCAGTACGAAGGCGAGCCGCTGTCGCACTCGACGCCGATCCGCAAAGTCGCGGAGCTCATCGGCGGGAAGAACGTGTACCAGTTCGGCATCCGCTCCGGCTCGCGCGAGGAGTGGGCGTACGGACGGGAGAACGTGAACTTCCATCCGTTCGAAGTGCTGGAGCCGCTGAAGCGCGCGCTGCCCGAGCTGGCGGGCCGGCCCGTGTACGTGACGATCGACATCGACGTGCTCGATCCGTCCTGCGCGCCCGGCACCGGCACGGCCGAAGCGGGCGGCATCACGTCGAAGGAGCTGCTGGATGCCGTGCATGCGATCGCGCGCTCCGACGCGCGGGTCGTCGGCTGCGACCTGGTGGAAGTGGCGCCCGCCTACGATCCGACGGAGCAGACGCAAATCGCCGCTTCGAAGATCGTGCGGGAGATGCTGCTCGGTTTCGTGAAATAAGCACGGCAGAAGATCGATATCGGCTCATGCGGGCCCCGGAGGAAGATATTCCTCCGGGGTTTGAACATTCCACAATTTGACGCAAAAGTGATAGAATATTGAACTACAATCGATTACATGTTATTCGCGGTGCGGACAGATCATAAGGAGGGATCGCCGTGTCGCTGTTCAGCGGGTTGTTCGGCAACTATACCGAGGTTTCACCCCGGGAACTGCAGCAGCAGTACGGCGCATACCTGATGCCCGGGGAGACCGTCCAGACCGGGTTCCGGCTGGTACGCGACACGTTCATCTTGACGGACAAGCGGCTCATCCTGTTCGACCATCAAGGCGTGACCGGGAAGAAGACGCGCGTCGTCTCCATCGACCTGGATTCGATCTACGATGTCACGATGGAAACGGCCGGCACCGGGTTCGACGACAGCGAGTTGACGATCCATTACATCACCTCTCCCTATTACAAAGCGAACAACTTGCAGACGGCAAGCTACCGGTTCGAGTTCAGCAAAAAATTCAATATTCAGCCGTTCTATGTGGCGCTGGTGTCGCTGGCTTACGAGAACAAGCAACGGATCAACGGTTGAACCAGGAGTCATCCGGCTCTGCCGCGGCGACGCGGGCAGGGTCTTTTTCATCAAAAAAAATTGATCTCCGGGGAAAAATTTAATTTGACTAAACCAATCGGAAATCGTAAGCTTAATACGGTCGGAAATTCGATAATTTTCAACAAAAGGGGTAACCACACCATGAAAAAGCTGTACTTCACTTTGGCCGTCGTGCTGCTGTTCAGCGTATTGGCTGCAGCCTGCTCTTCCGGCAAGTCCGGCGGCGATGACGACAAGAAAGTGCTCCGCGCGGGCTCGACGGGCCAGTCGTTCCCGAACAGCTACAAGGACGGGGACAAGCTGGTCGGTTTTGACGTCGAAGTCCTCGAAACCATTGCCGCCAATCTCGGCTATACGGTAGAATGGGTTAACACCGATTTCTCCGGCCTGATGGGCCAGCTCGAGACCGGCAAGATCGACACGGTCGCCAACGTCGTGGCGGTGACGGAGGAGCGGAAGCAGAAGTTTGACTTCACCGTGCCTTACTCGTACGCCGGCGTGGCGATCGTGACACACGTGGACAACACGGACATCAACACGCTGGAGGACCTGAAGGGCAAGACGGTCGCCGGCGTGCTCGGTTCGCAGAACGTGAAGAACCTGCAGAACTACGATCCCGAGATCAATGTCCGGACGTACGAGAACCGCGACGGCGCGCAGAACGATGTCCTGAACAAGCGCGTCGACGGCTATGTGCAATCCAAGGCGAATCTGATCGCCGAGATCAACAAGAACAATCTGCCGCTCAAGTTCGTCGGCGAACCGTTCCACTATGAGGATGTCGCGTTCCCGTTCGTGAAGAGCGAGAAGAACCAGAAGCTGATCGAGCAGTTCAACGCCGAAATCGAGAAGCTTCGGGAGGACGGCACGCTGAAGAAGCTCTCCGAGAAGTATTTCTACGGTGAGGACGTCACGACGAAGAGCGAGTAATCTGAACCGCGCGAAAGCGCATGGGAGCGGGCGATAGACGTGAATTTCGATCCATCCTACATCATTGAAATATTGCCGAGGATCATTCAGTACATCCCGATCACGCTGCTCATGGCGGTGCTCGCCATGATTCTGGCGATCGCGGTCGGGCTGGTGCTGGCTCTCGCCCGCAACAGCAGGAACCGGCTGCTCAGTTCGGGAGCGGCCGTCTATATTTCTTTCTTCCGCGCCATTCCGATGCTGGTGCAGCTGTTCCTGATCTACTACGGCCTGCCGCAGCTGTTCCCGGTATTCACCAAAATGGATGCCGTAACGGCGGCCGTTATCGGATTCGGATTCAAGCAGGCGGCGTTTCTGGCCGAGATTTTCCGGGCGGCGTTCCTCTCGGTGGACAAAGGGCAGATGGAAGCATGCATCACCGGCGGCATGACGAAGCTTCAGGCGTACCGGCGGATCATTCTGCCCCAGGCGGCGCGCAACGCGTTGCCCGGCACCGGCAACATTTTCATCAGCCTGATCAAAGAGACGTCCCTGGCGTTCACGCTCGGGGTGGTCGAGATTTTCGCCGAAGCGAAGATGCAGGCCGCCGAATCGTTCCGGTTCTTCGAAGCCTATCTGGCGGTCGCCTTGATCTACTGGCTGCTGATCATCGTCTATACGTATCTGCAGCAGAAGCTTGAGAACTATCTGGATCGCCCATATCGGACATGAAGGTTGATTGGCCATGATCAAAGTGACAAACCTCAAGAAACGATTCGGCGACCTCGTCGTGCTGAACGGCATCGACTTCGAGGTGAAGGACGGCGAAGTGCTGTCGATCATCGGTCCGTCCGGATCGGGGAAATCGACGCTCATCCGCTGCCTGAACTTCCTGGAGCGGCCGGAAGCCGGCGTGATCGAGATCGGCGGCGTGCGGGTCGACGCGGAAAAATGCACGAACAAGGAAATCCGGCAGCTTCGCCTGCAGACCGCGATGGTCTTCCAGAATTACAATCTGTTCAAGAACAAGACCGCTCTGCAGAATGTGACGGAATCGCTCATCGTCGTGAAGAAGATGCCGAAGAAGCAGGCGGAGGAGCTCGGCATGGAGCTGCTCCGGCAGGTCGGCCTGGAAGACAAGCGGGACAACTATCCCGCCACGCTCTCCGGCGGCCAGCAGCAGCGCGTCAGCATCGCCCGGGCGCTCGCGCTCAGGCCCCACGCCATCCTGCTGGACGAGCCGACGTCTTCCCTCGACCCGGAGCTCGTGTCGGAAGTGCTGCAGACGATCAAGAAGATTGCCGAGATGGATACGACGATGATCATCGTGACGCACGAGATGGATTTCGCCCGGGATGTGTCCGATCACGTCATTTTCATGGCGGACGGCAACATCGTGGAGCAGGGCCCGCCGGCCGAGCTGCTCGATAACCCGCGGAAAGAGCGGACGAAGCAGTTCCTGCGGACATTCCACGCGAACAGGAAGCGGTGACGATGGCGGACAGTCTGACGTTGGCGTTCCTGGACAAGCTGTGGCGCATGCCTTTCTCCGGGGAGAGTCTGGAGAAAGCGAAGTACGGCATATTGGATTACATCGCATCCGCCTTCGCCGGGAGGGCGGATGCCGGCGTTATGAAGCTGATCCGGGCGGCGGACGAGGAAGGCGGCCGGCCGCTTGCGCCGGTGCTGTTCCACGGGTGCCGCGTCAATCGCGGGCAGTCGGCGCTCATCAACGGCTTCATGGGCCATGCGCTCGATTATGATGATGTGCATGCGGAGGTGCGCGGCCATCCGAGCACCGTCATTCTGCCGGCGCTCATCGCGCTCGGCGACCGCGGCGGCGACGGCCGGCGTTTCCTCGAAGCGTATATCGTCGGCGTTGAAGCGATGGCGCGCATCGCGCTGGCGCTGTCGAATGAACATTATGAGCGCGGGTTTCACAACACGGCGACGGCGGGCGCGTTGGCGGCGGCGATCGCCGGCGCGCATTACCTGGACTGGCCGGCGGAGCGGGCCGCGCTGGCGCTTGGGCTCGCCGCGACGCAGGCCGGCGGACTGCGCGTCCACTTCGGCACGGAGACGAAGCCGCTCCATGCCGGGCTGGCTGCGGCCGCAGGGATCCGGTCGCTGCTGCTCGCGGAAGCGGACGTGCAGGGAAGCCGCGCCAGCCTGGACGGCCGGCTCGGCTATTTCGCCGTGTTCGGCCAGGGCGAAGAGCGGGCGCGCGCCGAACTGCTGCGCGAGGACGCCGTCCCGCGGATCGTCAGCCCCGGCCTGTGGCACAAGCTGTACCCGTTCTGCTCTGCGGCGTATTTCGGCTGGCACGCGGCCGAGCAGCTCGGCCGGATTCCGCTCGACCGGATCGAAGCGATCGAGATCGCCTTCACCGGGCGGAGCGACGCGGCGCTCATCCATCAACGCCCCTTGAACGGCGAAGAGGGCCGCTTCAGCATCGAGTATATCGCCGCGCTGATCCTGAGCGGCCGGGGCATCCGCGCCGGCGACTTCCAGCGGGTGCCGATCGACGGCGAGATCCGGGCCTACATGGACCGGATGCGGCGCACGAACGTAATGGACGAGCCGCCGGGCGTGAGGTACACGCGCATCACGGTGACGCTCACGGACGGCGGGACGGTGACCGCCGTCGGCGACCGCCCGAAGGGCTCCCCCGGCAATCCGGTCACGGAGGCGGAGCTTGAGCGCAAGTTCGAAGAAGTCGTGACCGGTCCGAACGCGGCGGCCATACGGGAACAGGTGCTGCGCCTGGATGAGGCGCGGGATGTGAGGCCTTTCATCGGTCTGCTCGGCGAAGGATGACGGACCGGTGCATAAGCGAAAGTCCCGGCACACCGGCCGGGACTTTCACACGGCTCCAACCTTGACGGGTTGGGGCTTTTCTTATGACTGCGAGAAATCGAAGGACAGGCGGTTGACTTGGTCAATCAGCCGTTGCAGGCCGGATGCGTCCGCGCTGTAAGGCCGGACATCGCCGCCGAGCCAAGCTTCGGCCTGTTCCCGCGTGACCGTCATGCTGTACGAGGCGCTGCCGTCCGGGCTCGTCTGATCGCCGATCGAAAGGCTGATGCGGTCGACGTTGTCGATCAGGCTGAAGAGCAGAACGGCGTTGCGGCAGAATGTCTCGTAGGCGGCGTCTCCTGTCTCTGCCTGATCGGCGGCTGCATTCATTTGGTAACGGATGATCACGCCGTAAGGCGGTTCGGTTGTCTGCAGCTCGATGCCGTTCCAGTCCAAGCCTTCCGGTTCGGGCATGCCGTGGATGAGACCGCCGACTTTGCCGGCATGGCCCACGTACAACGTCTTGTTGTTCATCAACTCGGTCAGGTTGTAACCGGAATAGAACGTCTGCCGGTCGGTGTGCGGCACCGGCTGCACCATCTTCGGGTTTGTCGAGCACGCCGCAATCAGGACGGCGATGGCCAGCATGTACCCGGCGATCACCCGGGCGGATGGTTTCCGGTACGCGAGAATGTTGCGAATTCTCGCCTTCACCTGGTTTTCGCCAAAAGCCGGAGAAGACCCGGCGCGAAGCCCGGAACTGCGGACGGCACACGACAACAATGCGGCAGCGTATGGCCGCTTGTGACGGCCGCCCGTCTTGTCCAATACCTTCTCGTCGCAGGACATTTCCATATCTTTGCTCATCAGCGCATAAGACAGCCAGATCAGCGGATTGAACCAGTGGATGATTACCATGATATAGGCCAGCGGTTTGATCACATAATCCCGCCGGTCGATATGGGTCTGCTCATGCAGAAGGACGTACGTCAGCTCCTGTTCGCTCAGGCCTGTCGGAACGTAGATTTTCGGCTTGAGCAGGCCGAAGACGAACGGCGTGTCAATCCGGTCTGACTCGTAAATATGATCGCGGATGCGGACGGCTGTCCGAATGCTGTTTCGAACGTTCCAATAGTTCACGGCGCTTCTGGCCAGGAGAACGATGACGCCGATGATCCAGATGATGCCGCCGAGCCGGATGAGCATGTCCAGCATGTCCACGCCCGGCACTTTCGCGGCGGGCATCATCGTCTCCGCCATGCGCTCGATCCCCCGCATGCCGGCATCCATCGCTGTCGTTTTCAGTTCAGGGGACACGAAGGTCATGAAGCCCGAATCTTCCGCGGCGAGAGGCTCAATCGGCCGCATGATGCTAAGCGGCGACGCAAGACGAACCGGTATGACGAGCCGGACGGCAACGGCAATCCACAGCAGATAGGACAGCACGGCGGGAGCGCGCCGCAGCGCCAGTCTTGCCGCAATCACCACGAGCGCCGTGAACCCGGCGGCAATGCTCATATTGACAACGGTGAAAAACAGGTTCGTCACTCCGCCGCCTCCTCAATGATCCGTTTCAACGCCTCGGCTTCCTGCCGGGTCAGTTTCTTGCCGCCGAGGAAAGCAGTCAGAAACTGCGGGAGCGATCCATCGAAAGTTTTGTCGACGACCGCCCGGCTCTCGTATTGCTGCACATCGGCTTTCTTCACAAGGGCTGTGACCGTCGCATTCTCATTTTTCAGAATCCCTCTGCTGCACAGCTTTCGCAGCACGGTATAAGTCGTCGATTTCTTCCAACCGAGCTGCTCCCGGCTCAATCTCACCAGATCCGTCGAATTGATCGGTTCGTGATCCCAGACCAGGCACGCAAACTTGTATTCGGCCTCAAACAATTTGGGCGGTTCCATCGCAGCCATCGCCTTTCTGTAGGTTTATCATAATCGACCTAACGAAGAGTCTATCGCAATAAACCTGTTCTGTCAACGGTGCCCGCGCTAGTGGAACGCGAAACAAAAAGCCCCCGCATACGAGCATGCGTGCGGGAGTCGGTTGGCAGCGGAGCTGCGGCCGTCTTTGCGGCTCAACTCAACGCCTCGGCCGAAGGGCGAAGGGCAGGTACAGGATCACGCACATGACCAGCGCGACGCCTTCCAGCGACAGAATGTACCACGGCCAGGGGCCAAGCAGGTCGAGCAGCGACGGGTCGTCCGGCTTGCGGGCGATGAACATGTAGTTGCCGCCGGTTATGGCATTGACGATGCCGATGGGGATGAGCAGGATGTTGAGCCAGAGCATGGTGCGCCAGATGGAAGACCATGTCGGCCGGAAGCCGTACGCGGCGATCATGAACAGGCTGGAGACGATGATGCCGCCATGGGCGATGAAGAAATAGAAGAAGGTGAAGTGCGGATACCCCGACAGAATGGCGGCGGGCGTCAGCAGCGCCTGCAGCGCCCCGCCGATGCCGGCAAAGTAGTTGAATTCAAACAGGCGATAGCTTCGGGTCCAGAGCATGATGAAGGACAGGATCAGCGTCAGGCTGCACAGGTGCAAGGGCAGGGTGTAGGCCGGATCCCACTGGTCGGCAACGAAATACCAGATATGGAGCGCAATGTCGAGCAGCAGCAGCATCGCGGCCAGCGCGTGGCGAATGACGTCCGCGAGACGCGGGCGCTCCCGCAGACCGCGCCAGCCGAGGGTGAATGCGCTTACCACCGCGATGATGACAAGAGACACCCAATGGGACGGCGAATAGAACGTGAAAGGAGCCGTTTCGGAGCCGAAAAAAGGCACCCGTTCCATACCGTCAACCCCCTTTTCGTTTTTTCTCTGTTTTGTTCACCATTTTTTCACAAATCAACCCGTTCTGGCAACAAGTTTGCGCGCATGAAAAAGGGCCCGCCTGGAAGGCAAGCCCTTTTCCTTTCCAAATCCTATGAATTATATGAACCGGGACAGCGAGAAGGCGCCGAGATCGAACCGGGTCGAGCCGTTCAGCAGCAGATCCGCGGCGATCTCGCCGAGCGCGCTGGCGAATTTGAACCCGTGGCCGGACAAGCCGCCGATGACGAGCACGTTCGGATGCTGCGGATGCCGGTCGATCACGAAATCTTCATCCGGCGTAAACTCGTACTTGCAGACGGAGCTTTGCAGCAGCGGCCCCGCCGCCCGCGGCATATACTTCTGCACGACCTGGCGCAGCGACTGCTCGTCCGTCTCGTAATGCCCGAACGGATGCAGCGGCTCGCCGGGCCGCCAGTCCCGGCCGCCGTCGTGCTTGCCGATCTTCAGGCCGCCGCCCAAGTCGGGGAAACCGTAAAACCCGCCTTCCGCGGTATGCAGCGTGAAGCCGGGAAACTCGCCGGCGCGGTATTCGGCCGATTCCGTCCCGAACCAGCCGACCGGGATGCGCAGCGGCCGCAAGGGGAAGCGGACGAACGGCTCCAATTGTTCGAACCATGCGCCGGCGCTGAGCAGCGCCTTCTCCGCGCGGAAGACGCCCTCGGCGGTCTCCGCGGCGACACCGGCCTGATCCGCCGTCACGCGCAGCACCGGCGTGTTCGTCACGAGCTTCGCGCCCGCCGCCTCCGCCAGCCCGCGATAAGCGGCGATCGCACGCTCGCTGAACAGATAGCCCGCTTCCGGCTCGTACATCCCGATGAAATGGTCGGGCAGGTCAAGTCCCGGCCATCTTCTGCGCATCTCGGCCCCATCGAGCATTTCCACGGAGACGCCGAACGCCCGGGCGTCATCCGGGCGGCTGCCGAAGCTGTAATGCTCCGGATCGGCGATGTTGATCACGCCGGAGCGGACGAGCAGCGTCGTCCCCGCAAGCTGCTCCAGCTCCCGCCACAGCTCGTCCGCCCGGAGCGCGCGAGAGATATAGGCGGAGCCTTTCTTGTACGCGTGGCGGATGAGCCGGGTCTCGCCGTGATGGCTGCCCTCCCGGTGGGGCGGGTCGAAGGCGTCGATCAACAGCACGCGCGCGCCGCGCCGGGCAAGATGATACCCGGCGCTCATGCCGGCCGAGCCCGCACCGACCACCATGACGTCATAGATCGGCGCGCTCATCTGCCCGTCTCCCCGCTTTCCGGAAGCAGTTCCTTCTTGTAGAAGATCGTCGTATGCCCTTTGCCCAGATCCTTCTCCATGATCGGCACATACCCCCTGCGCACGTACATGTCGCCGAGCCACGGATGCTCCTTCGCGGTGCCGAGCGACACGGCCGGACTTTTCAGGGTGTCGCGGACCATCGTCTCCTCGCACCAGCTGAGCATCGCGGAGCCGATTCCTTTGCGTCCGAGGTCGGGATCGACCGCGAACCACCAGATGTGCGGCACGCCGAACGGCCCGGGCTGCGGCCCCCAGGGCATCCGCAGCGTCAACGTCGCGAGCGGCTTCCCGCTTTCTTCCATAATAAAGCACATGTGGTTGCGGATGTTGCTTTCCACCAGCGCCAGATCGGCGGTGGCGGCCGCGAAGTTGATGCCGAGCTCGCGGATCGGCTTGTAAGCCCGGAGCGTCAGATCGAGCAGCGCCGGAGCGTCCTCCTTGACGGCGAGCCGGTAAGTGAAGTCAGACATGCGGGGTCACCTTCATCTCTCGTTCATATGGAAAAAAATCAACGCCCGAACCGTCACGCCAACGTTTCAAGCGCAAGTTCCGCCGCATGTGCGAACAGGGCGGCGCTGACCGGCAAGGCATCCTCGTTCAGCGTGAACTTCGGGTGGTGCCATTCCTCGGTTCCGCTTGTGCCCATCCAGATGAAACATCCGGGGACATGCTCCTGGTAGACGGAGAAGTCTTCGCCGGCGGTCGTCGGCCGCGCCTCGACCACCGTTAGGCCCAGCTCTTCGGCGGCCCGCGTCATCAGGGCGGCCATCGCCGGATCGTTGTTGACGAAGTGCTGGCCTTCCGTCCAGATCAGCTCGGCCGACGCGCCGTAACCGGCGGCGACGCCCTCCGCCACCCGGCGGATCTGTTCCGGGATGCGCCGGCGCACGTCGGCGTTGAAGGTGCGCACGGTTCCTTCCAGTTCGGCGCAATCCGGAATGACGTTCCACGTCGCGCCCGATTGGAACCGGCAGACGCTGATGACCGCGCTCTCCAGCGGGCTCACGTTCCGGCTGACGATGGTTTGCAGGGCGCCCACGATGGAGCTGGCGGCGACGATCGGATCGACGGCGGCGTCCGGGATCGCGCCATGGCCGCCCTTGCCCGTCACCCGGATCTCGAAGCGGTCGACGCTGGCCATCAGCGCGCCCGTCCGGATGCCGACGGTACCGACCGGCAGCTCCGGCTTGTTGTGCATGCCGAGAATCGCGTCGACGCCTTCCAGCACGCCGGCCCGGATCATCGCGCGGGCCCCTGCCGCGATCTCTTCGGCCGGCTGGAAAAGCATGCGCACGCGGCCTTTCAATCGATCCCGCCGCTTGTGAAGCAGCAGCGCCGCGCCGATCATCGAAGCGGTATGGAAATCGTGGCCGCACGCATGCATTTTGCCCGGCTCGCACGACGCGAAGGGCAGGCCGGTCTCTTCCGTGACGGGCAGCGCGTCGATGTCGGCGCGCAGGGCGACCGTCGGACCGGGGGATGCGCCTTCGATGTCGACGACCAGGCCGGTCTTGAGGCCGAACGTCTGCACGCTCAGGCCGGCTTCCTCCAGCCAGCCGCGGATGCGCCGGGTCGTCTCGAATTCTTCCAGCGACAGTTCCGGATGCATGTGCAGTTCGCGTCGGATGGCGACAAGATGCGGCGCGAGCGCTCCGGCCGAATCTTGCAAAGCTTGAAGCGGCATATCGACCATCCTCCTTTTATAGAATAGGTTGTCATTTCAGTCTTCCCTGAGCCACGGCGACTGTTCCGCACGGGCCAGCACCCGGTCCACGATCTGCGGCGCCGATCCGAGGTAGGCGGCAGGGTCGAGCAGCTCTTCCAGCGTCTTCTCGTCCAGCGCTTCGGCCACCCGCTTGTCCGCCAGCAGCACGTCCTTGAACGGCGTGTTTTCCTCCACCGCCTTCATGGACAGCTCATAGATGACATGGTGCGCGGTCTGCTTGCCGAGGCGGTCTGCCAGCGCGAACATGACGCGCTCGGACAGCAGCAGTCCGCCGAGCCGATCGAGGTTGCGCCGCATGTTTTCGGGCTTGACGACGAGCCCTTCGAGCACCGCCTTCGTCGAGGAGAGCTGGGCGGAGAGGTAGATGCACGTCTCCGGCAGCGCGATCCATTCGCCCCGCCAAGACATCGCGTCCCGCTCGTGCTCGACGATCATTGCCTCTTGTACGAGCGCGACGTTGTAGCGGACCGGCTTCGCCAGGCTGGCGGTGCCTTCGAGCGCCGCGGGATTGCGCTTGTGCGGCATCGTGGAGGAACCGATCTTGCCCGAGGTGAACGGCTCTTCCAGCTCGTCGATCTCGGTGCGCATCAGGTTGTAGAATTCGTTCCCCAGCTTGCCGAGCGTGGCGCTGATCATGCCGAGGATGCCGATGTATTCCGCCTGCCGGTCGCGGGAGGAGTGCCAGCAGATGTCGGGCGCGTGAAGCCCCAGCTTGCGGAGCGCGAGCGCCTCCACTTCGGGGCCGAGCGGACCGAACGCCGCGTACGTGCCGACCGCGCCGCCGATGACGCCGGTGAACACGCGCGCTTCCGCTTCCTTCAGCCGGTCGAGATGCCGGAGCACTTCGCTCAGCACGACGGCGATCTTGAAGCCGAACGTCGTCGGCAGCCCCTGCATGCCATGCGACCGGCCGGCGATCGGCGTGTCACGGTATTCGCGGGCGAGCCGGGCGAGCTGCCGGGCGACGGCGGAGAGATCGCGCACGATGATCGCGTGGGCTTCCTTCAATTGAAGCATCATGCCGGTGTCGACGATGTCCTGCGTCGTGGCGCCGAAATGAACGTACTCCCCGGCCTCCGGCCCGCAGAGCGCCTGCAGCGCCCGGATCGTCGGCATCAGGGAGTGCTTCGCCTTCAGCACTTCGTCCGCGATCGCCTGCAGGTCGAGCAGTTCGACCCTGGCCTTCTCGGCGATGACCTTCGCCGCATCCGCAGGAATCAGTCCGAGTTCCGCCTCGGCGAGCGCGAGCGCCGCCTCGACGTCGAGATGTTTCTGCAGCCGGTTCTCGTCCGACCAGACGGCGCGCATCTCGGGCGTGCCGAACACATTGCGAAGCATGACCATGTCAATGACGTGTGAGGACATGTTGGTTCCCTTCTTTGCTGATTGGTGTGGGTTTCGTCGCCAAAATCCGACTTAATCACTTGGTTATCGCTTATTGTACTACTAGCATTCCCGGCGGTCAATGGATATCCGCTCCCAGCTCTTGCGCAGCCGGCGGCAGGCACAGTATAATGGTGGAAATCTGTTAGCGACGATGACCGGGAGAGTACTCCGCTGATCAAGCCCCATGCAGCGAGCCGGGACGGTGGAAGCCGGCGGGTCCCAGCGGAGGAAGCGCACCCGCGAGTTGGTTCCCTGAACCGCTGACGCCGGATGACGTCGGCGCCGTAGGGGAACCCGGCAGAACGCCGTTATCGCTTCAAGGGGAAGATGCCCGTCCCGATCTCAAGCACGATGGCGTGCGGAGACGGGAACGATGAGGCGCGTCTTCCAGAAGAGTGGCACCGCGGATAAACCTCCGTCTCTTTCATGGGACGGGGGTTTTGTGATGATCGGGCTTCTTGAGCTTTGCGCGGAGGTGCAAGACATGGTACTGGCTGCGATTCCGGCTGAGGGACTGCCCGTGAAGATCGCGCTCGAAAGCCGGCAGGACGGCGGCGAGACCGCGCGGTCGGTGCTCGACGGCAGGCTCTACGCCAAGGCCGGCGCGCTGTATCTCCGTTATGCGGAAGAGGACGGCCGGATCCGCTCGACGCTGCGCTGGGACGGCAGGACGCTGCGGCTTGTTCGCACGGGGGACGTCGAGAGCGCCCAGACGTTCGAGCCGGGCGTTGAGACCGGAGGCTATTACCGGACGCCGCTCGTCCGGTTTGATCTCCGAACGAGGACGCGCCGGCTGCGCGTCGAGGCGGACGGCCGCAGCTTTCCGATGGTGTGGAGCTGGGCTTACCGGCTGGAAGCGGGGGGCGCCGATGCCGGAGAATTCGTCATCAACCTAACGATACGGGAGGCAGATGAATCATGAGTGATCATGTATTGGAACGCATCCATCAGCGGGTGAAAGACGCCATCGCGGATGCGGCGGTCGCCGCCGGGATCGCGGCGCGCGACGAGCTGCCGGCATTCGTCGTGGAGGTGCCGAAGGACAAGGCGCACGGTGATCTTGCGACGAACGCGGCGATGCAACTCACGAGGCTGGCGAAGCGGAATCCGCGCCAGATCGCGGAAGCGATTCTGGAACATCTCGACCGGGGCGCCGCCATGATCGAATCCGCCGAGATCGCGGGGCCCGGGTTCATCAATTTCCGCCTGGACAAAAGCTATCTCTACCCGGTCATCGGCGAAGTGCTCCGGGCGGGCGAATCTTACGGCCGGGTGAATATCGGCCGCGGGCAGAAGGTGCAGGTCGAATTCGTCAGCGCGAACCCGACCGGTTCGCTTCATCTCGGCCACGCGCGCGGCGCGGCGGTCGGCGACGCGCTGTGCAACGTGCTGGACTTCGCGGGCTATGACGTGACGCGCGAGTATTACATCAACGACGCGGGCGCGCAGGTCACGAACCTCGCGAAATCGATCGAGGCGCGCTACCGCCAGCAGCTCGGCCTCGAAGCGGAGATGCCCGAGGACGGCTACTACGGCGAGGACATCATCGGCTTCGCGAAGGAGCTGGCGGAGAAGGAAGGCGACCGGCTGCTCTCGCTGCCGGATGACGAGCGGCTGCGCTTCTTCCGCGAGTACGGCCTGACGCGCGAGCTGGACAAAATCCGGCGCGATCTGGAGCGGTTCCGCGTCAAGTTCGACAACTGGTTCAGCGAGACGTCGCTGTACGAGACCGGCCAGGTCGAGGCCGCGGTGGAGGCGCTGCGGGAGCGGGGCATGGTCTATGAGGAAGACGGCGCGGTCTGGCTCGAGTCGACCCGGTTCGGCGACGACAAGAACCGCGTCCTCGTCAAGCAGGACGGTTCCTACACCTACCTGACGCCGGACATCGCCTATCACCGGGACAAATTCCGCCGCGGATACGACCGGCTGATCAACATCTGGGGCGCCGACCACCACGGGTACATCCCGCGGATGAAGGCCGCGATGGCCGCCCTCGGACACGATCCGGACAGGCTGGTCGTCCTGATCGCCCAGATGGTCAGCCTGTATCAGAACGGCGAGAAGGTGAAGATGTCGAAGCGGACCGGCAAGGCGGTGACGATGGAAGATTTGATGGACGAGGTCGGCGTCGACGCGATCCGCTATTTCTTCACGATGCGCAGCATGGATTCGCATCTCGACTTCGACATGGATCTCGCCGTCTCCACGTCGAACGACAACCCGGTCTATTATGTGCAGTACGCCCATGCGCGGATATGCAGCATTTTCCGGCAGGCGGAGGAGCAGGGGATCGCCGTCGACCACGACAAGGCGGACCTGACACGGCTGACCGCCGAGGCGGAGTTTGAGCTGCTGCGCAAGCTGGGCGAGCTGCCGCAAGAAGTGGCGGATGCCGCGGAAGCCTATGCGCCCCACCGTCTCATCCGCTATGTGTATGAACTCGCTTCGCAGTTCCACAGCTACTACAAGGCGGAGCGCGTCATTACGGACGACGCGGCGCAGACCGGAGCAAGGCTTGCGCTGCTGGCCGCCGTCCGGACGGTCATCGCCAATGTGCTGCGGCTGATCGGCGTTTCGGCGCCGGAGCGGATGTAAGATTCAGCCGAGCCGGTCGGCGGCCGCCAGCATGCGCATCACGTCGATCTCGCCGGTCCGTTTCGGCGCCTTCGCGCCGCGCAGGGGATTCATCGAATTGCGCAGAATCTCCTTGATCTCGGCCGGCGAAAGTCCCGGCCGGTAGGCGAGCAGCAGGGCGATCGCTCCGGTGACGTGGGAGGTTGACATCGACGTGCCGCTCATCTCGTTGTATTTGCCCCGCAGCCAGGCGGAGATGATTTTGTCCCCCGGCGCATAGATGTCGACCAGACTGCCCCGGTTGCTGAACGGTGCGATTCTCCGCATCCGCGTCGTGGCGCCGACGGAGAGCGTCTGCGGGAACCGGGCGGGATAGTCGATCGCCTTGCGCTTCGCGTCGTTTCCGGAAGATGCGACGATGATGATGCCGGCGCGCCAGGCGTTCTGCACGGCGGCCAGCAGCGCGCGGCTGCGCGTCTTCATGCCGAAGCTCATGTTAATGATGTCCATCCGGTTGCGGATGCACCATTCGATGCCGAGAATGATGTCGGAGACGTAGGCCGAGCCGTTGTGGTCGAACGCCTTCACCGGGTGGATGACCGCGCGGGGCGCGACGCCGACCATGCCGTGCAGCTGGTTCGCGGCCGCGATCGTGCCGGCGATGTGCGTGCCATGGCCGTTGTCGTCATGCGGCAGCATGCTGCGCGCCAGCAGGTTGATGCCCCTTGAAATGGAATGACGGAGATCGGGATGGCTGAAGTCGACGCCGGTGTCGATGACGCCGACTTTGATGCGGTAGCCGGTCGTCAGGCGCCAGGCCATCGGCGCGCGGATCTGTTTCACGCCCCACGGAATGCCTTGTTCGACGGCGGGCGCACTGCGAACGGTGCCGTGGACAGCGATGCGGGAGTCCGGCTCGAGGGCGCATCCCGCCCACGGCAGACCGGCCGGACGGCCTGCCGGAAGCATGAAGCTGACGCCGCGGATGAGCGGAAGGAGCCGGATGGCCGGACCTTCCGGCCGCCCGGGAGGATGCCGCGCCGTCCACTCGCGGACGAAGCGGCGATAATCTCTGGGGTGGCGAAACCTGAGCATGCAGCGGACTCCTTGACGGCCCGGGGCGGTCAGCGCCCTCTCCTCCAGCCATCTGAGAACCGGGCTTAAGTCCATCGGCGCATTCCTCCCGGGTGGAACATGCTGGACTTATACTATGAGGGCGTCTGGACAGCGGCATGAGCAGATGTCCCGCTCTCCCGAATTGGGCGGCCGGCGGGCGGCGATCCCCCTTTCGCGTTGCTTGCTTTTTGAAATGAAATGAGGTTTACTATAGGTTGACAATGGATAGAACTATGCTGGTTAGATGACTTGCGCGAGAGGATGTGTTCGATGAGCGGCGAGATTCGATTGAAGCTCGATCCCGAACGGATTGAAGAAATGCCGATGGTCGATCTGGCCTTCGAAATTCTGAAAACAGCCAACGAGCCGATGTACTACCGGGATTTGATCCAGGAGATCGGCAGGATCCGCGGCTTTTCCGAGGAGAAAATCAACGAAGTCATCGCGCAGATTTATACGGAGATCAACATCGACGGCCGGTTCGCCTGCGTCGGTTCCAACGTGTGGGGGCTGAAGCGGTGGTACCCGGTTGACCGGAGCGAAGATCCGTCCCTCGGGGCGTCGCGTCCGCGCATCATCAACGATGATGACGAAGAGGAAGAGGATCTGTACGGCGACGAGGAAGAAGCATACGTTACGGACGAAGAAGATTACGACCTCTACGACGAGGACGGCGAAGAGCTGTTCGACGACGCCGACGACGAAGCGGATGTGGACGAGGAAGTTCCGATCGACGACGAAGAGCTCGACGAGCCGGATATCGAAGTCGACGACGAACTGGAGACGGAGGACGAGGAAGAGTTCGAGGACGACGCGGAAGACCTCGAGGCCGAAGACGAAGACGACCTGTGACGGGACGCCGGCTTGTGCGCCTTGTTGCACACAAGGCGCTCTCCCGATTCACTTGACCTCCAAGCGCAAGCCGAACCAGGGCTTGCACGGGCTTGTCGGTCGACGGAATCGGACGCGCCGGCGGGAAGTACGCGGCGCCGCCCCGATTCACTTGACCTCCAAGCGCAAGCCGGACCAGAGCTTGCACGGGCTTGTCGGTCGACGCGAAACGGGATTGCCTTTTCGATGGAAGGCACAGGCCGTTTCACTGTCAATCGTCTGTGAAAATGTCACCTTAACTCGTCTGTGAAAATGTCACTTTTTGAATGTACCAAGTCACCGGTCAGGTGACTTGGCCTGGCGCGAAATTTGTGTTACGCTGAAGCTGCTTTGGACTCCATGCCAACCTCCATGGATGGTTGGCGGCGGGCTTGCGGGGTGGCGCAGGTTCCGCCTTTTTTGTTGGAGTCGCAGGATCACGTACCGGCTTTTCCGTCTCCTTCAGCGCGATGGCCTGACCATGATGCCATACGAGCACCTCACCGGTGAGCGTCTCACGCACCTCAACCGTTGCTCTGGCGTCGAAACGGAACTTGCAAGGCTTGGCGAACGTATACACCTTCCCGTTGTATGAGAGCGTGTTTCCGTGTCCCAGTTTTCGGTACTTGCGGGCCGTGAACACATGCTCCAACTTGACGGACGGATCCGGCTCCATGTATGCCGATTCCGCTTGTTTGGGCTGGACGGCAAACTTGCGATTGTGCTTCTCCAGCAGCTTGGGCAGCGCTTCGTTGGCCTCCTCGATCGTCTTCACGCCGAGCAGCCGCAGCTCAATCACCAGGCGATCCTGAAACGTCCCCCAGAGGCGTTCGATGCGGCCTTTCGCTTGCGGCGAGAGGGCCTTGATATGCTCGATGTGCAGCTCCGCCATTGCCTTGCCGAAGTCGGATAGCGGTTTGGTTTCGCCTGCCAGTTCCTGCTCAAGCGACAGCGTTTCATGGGGTGACCGGAAGATGGTATGTTTGTCGCTGTAAAGCCCCAGCGGCACGCCGTAGTTCCGGGATGCCTTGCATCATGACCAGCGAGTAGCCTTCGCGGCATTCCGTGGGCCTGAACACGGCGCCAACGACGGTACCTGTCGCATCGTCGATGGCGGCATGGAGGGTGAAGGACGGTGCCCGATCCTCCAGCCAGGCGTAAGGCGTCGCATCGATCTGCCACAGCATGCCCGCTTGCGGCTTTCGCTGGCGCGGTTGATGAGCCTTCTTGCGCCGACGCGGTTTGGCTTGCTTGATGCCTTTGGACAGTAAAATGCGTCTTACGCTGGGTGTGCTGAGCTTAATCGATTCGTGTTCCTCCAAAAGCTCCGCAAAGTGGCAGTTGTTGCTGCCGTGATACGTTGTGGTGTACAACTCGACGACGTGATCTTTGACTTCCTCCGGGATCGCGTGTTTCGGCTTTCTTCCCCGATTACCGTGGGCCAGTGCCTGGGCGCCTCCTTCTTCCACATATTTCTTCTTCAGCCGAATCACTTGCCGGACGCCGAGTCCGAGTGCCGCCGCTCCTTCCGCGTTGGTCATGTGTCCGTCGAGGATTTTCTCCACCACAAGTACCTTTTTCCATTCTGCTCTGGTCAATGTCACTCTCTCCTGTCCCATAGTGACATTATCTCAGAACAGTTATACCGTGACATTATCACAGAACAACGACAGGCACAGGCCGTTTCACTTGACACAGGCGCGGACACACGGGTAAACTATTGCTTGGGCTATAGATCGCTTTATACACGGCAAGCGTATGAAAAGTGCCCCGCGGCGCGGGTGTCACTTTTTTTTGTTTTTTCAACCATTCGACTTGGAGGTCAACAGCACGTGACGAAATATGTATTCGTAACCGGCGGCGTCGTCTCGTCGCTCGGCAAAGGGATTACGGCGGCATCGCTTGGCCGGCTGCTGAAGAACCGGGGACTGAAGGTTACGATCCAGAAATTCGATCCTTACATCAACGTCGACCCCGGCACCATGAGCCCCTATCAGCACGGGGAAGTGTTCGTGACCGACGACGGCGCGGAGACCGACCTCGATCTCGGCCATTATGAGCGATTCATCGACATCAACCTCACGAAGAACAGCAACGTGACCACGGGCAAAATCTACTCTACCGTCATCTCGAAAGAACGGCGCGGCGAATATCTGGGCGGCACCGTTCAGGTCATTCCGCATATTACGAACGAGATCAAGGAACGCGTCTTCCGCGCGGGCCGCGAAGCGGGTTCGGACGTCGTCATCACGGAAATCGGCGGCACGGTCGGCGACATCGAGAGCCTGCCTTTCCTGGAGGCGATCCGCCAGATCAAAAGCGACATCGGCCGCGACAACGTCATGTACATCCACGTCACGCTCATTCCGTACATCAAGGCAGCCGGTGAAGTGAAGACGAAGCCGACGCAGCACAGCGTGAAAGAACTGCGGAGCATCGGCATCCAGCCGAACGTCATCGTCTGCCGCACGGAATATCCGATGGGCGAGGATCTGAAGCGCAAGATCGCGCAGTTCTGCGATGTCGACCAGGGTGCGGTCATCGAATGCCGCGACGCGTCGAATCTGTATGAAATTCCGCTCAACCTGCGGAAGGAAGGGCTGGACGACATCGTCGTCAACCATCTGAAACTGGATGCGCCGGAACCCGACATGACCGAATGGGAGAACCTGGTGCGCCGCGTGAACGCGATCACCGGGTCGGTGGAAATCGCGATCGTGGGGAAATATGTGGCGCTGCACGACGCCTACCTCAGCATTGTGGAGGCGCTGGGCCACGCCGGCATCGACGCGGAGCGCGAAGTGAAGATCCGCTGGGTGAACGCCGAGGACGTCACGCCGGAGAACGTGGATCAGCTGCTGGCCGGCGTGCACGGCGTGCTCGTGCCGGGCGGATTCGGCGACCGCGGCATCGAAGGGAAGATCACCGCGATCCGCTGGGCGCGGGAGAAGCGCGTGCCGTTCTTCGGCATCTGCCTGGGGATGCAGGTGGCCGTCGTCGAGTATGCGCGCCACGTCGTCGGCATGACGGGCGCGAACAGCTCGGAGATCGATCCGTCCACGCCGTATCCGGTCATCGACCTGCTGCCCGACCAGAAGGATATCGAAGATCTCGGCGGCACGATGCGCCTCGGCCTGTATCCGTGCAAGATCGCGCCGGGCACGCTGGCCGCGCAGGCGTACGGTCAGGAACTGATCTACGAACGCCACCGCCACCGCTACGAATTCAACAACGAATACCGCGAGCGGATCGAAGCGGCGGGCCTGCGCGTATCGGGCACGTCCCCGGACGGCCGGCTGGTCGAAATGATCGAACTGCCCGACCATCCGTGGTTCCTGGCCGTCCAGTTCCATCCGGAGTTCACGTCAAGGCCGAACCGGCCGCAGCCGCTGTTCCGCGAGTTCGTGGGTGCGGCGATCCGGCACGCGGAATAATGTAACGGAGGAAATACTTTTTTCCAGTTGATGAAGGATATTGACGAAGCGGCGTCGAATACCTCCCCTGCTGGGCGTGTTGTCTCTCAGCCCGGGTGAAGCCTGGCCGGCCGAATGCAGGCTGAGCCGCGGCATTCGCTCACGAGGAGGGATCGTGCGTTGGATGACAAGAAAGTGCTGATCGTGGATGACCAGAACGGCATCCGCATGTTGCTGATGGAAGTGTTCAGCGGCGAAGGATACCGGACATTCCAGGCTTCCAACGGCAAACTGGCGCTTGAGATCGTCAAGAATGAATCGCCTGATCTTGTGCTGCTCGACATGAAGATCCCGGGAATGGACGGGCTCGAGATATTGAAGCGGGTGAAAGAGATCAACCGCGACATCAAGGTCATCATGATGACGGCATACGGCGAACTGGACATGATCAAAGAGGCGACCGAGCTCGGCGCGCTGATGCACTTCACGAAGCCTTTCGACATCGACGAGATGCGGATGGTCGTGAATATGCAGCTGCGGGGCAGCGAAACGCGCAGCAGGTAGGCGAGCGGATCCGGAGACGGATCCTTTTTTTCTGGCGAGAGAACGCCGGACGAATTACCACAGCGGGAAGCATTGTGGTATAATGTCTCAGTATGACAAGTCTGCACGGCTTGAACCATATCGCGCAACCAATTTAGGAGGAACGAACATGCCACTTGTGTCCATGAACGAATTTCTGCCGAAGGCGAAAGCGAACAAGTTCGCCGTCGGGCAATTCAACATGAACAACCTGGAATTCGCGCAGGCGATCGTCGAGGCGGCGATCCGCGAGAAGTCGCCGTTCATCTATGGCGTCAGCGAAGGCGCCCTGAAATATATGGGCATCGAATTCACCGTCGCCATCGCGGAAGCCGCCGCGAAGAAATCCGGGCTGCCGATCGCGCTGCATCTTGATCACGGCAGCAGCTTCGAAGTGGCAATGCAATGCATCCGCGCCGGCTTCTCGTCGGTCATGTTCGACGGTTCCCACTATCCGCTCGAAGAGAACATCCGCCTGACGAAGGAAATCGTGAAAGCCGCCCATGCGATGGGCGTATCCGTCGAAGGGGAGCTCGGCACGATCGGCGGTGTCGAAGACGACATCAGCGTCGATGAAGCCGACGCTGCGCTGGCGAAGCCGGAAGAAGCGATCCGCTTCTGGGAGGAGACGGGCGTCGACGCGCTCGCGATCGCGGTCGGCACGGCGCACGGCATGTACAAGGGCGAGCCGAAGATCCGCTTCGACATCATTCGCGAAGTGGCGGCGAAAGTTCCGGTTCCGATCGTCCTGCACGGCGGATCGGGCGTTCCGGACGACGCGATCCGTGAAGCGATCCAATGCGGCGTAGGCAAAATCAACGTCAACACGGAGAACCAGATCGCCTGCACGGACAAGATCCGCGAAGTGCTCGGCAAGGACAGCAAGGTCTACGATCCGCGGAAATACCTCGGTCCCGCGCGCGAAGCGATGATCGAAGTCGTGGCCGAGAAGATCCGGTTGTTCGGCAGCAGCAACCAAGCGTAATCTGTTTTGATACATGCAGGAACCGCCGCGCATGGCCGGCGGTTCCTGCGCATCCGTCCGCATGACGGTCAACCAGCGCCATCGGGAGGATATGGGGAGACATGGAGAAACTGATGGTCCGCGGCGGCCGCCCGCTGCGCGGAACGGTCACGATCAGCGGCGCGAAGAACAGCGCCGTCGCGCTGCTGCCGGCTTCGATACTGGCCGACGGCGAAGTCAGACTGGACAATCTGCCGCGGCTCAGCGACGTGGCCGTCTACACGGAGATTCTGGAAGAGCTCGGGGGCAAGGTGAAGCGGATCGGGGATTCGATGATCATCGATCCTTCCCGCATGCGTCCCGTACCGATGCCGAACGGCAAGGTGAAGCTGTTGCGCGCGTCCTATTATTTGATGGGCGCGATGCTCGGCCGGTTCGGCGAAGCCGTCATCGGCCTTCCCGGCGGCTGCAACTTCGAACCCCGTCCGATCGACCAGCACATCAAAGGCTTTGAAGCGCTCGGCGCCACCGTCACGAACGAACACGGCGCGATCCGCCTGAAGGCGAAGAAACTTCGCGGCGCGAAGATCTATCTCGACGTTGTCAGCGTGGGCGCGACGATCAACATCATGCTTGCGGCTTCCCGCGCGGATGGTCTTACGATTATCGAGAACGCGGCCAAGGAGCCGGAAATCATCGATGTCGCGACGCTGCTCAACGCAATGGGCGCCCGCATCAAAGGCGCGGGCACCGAGACGATCCGGATCGAAGGCGTGGACCGGCTGCACGGCTGCCGGCACTCCATCATTCCCGACCGGATTCAGGCGGCGACGTACATGATCGCGGCCGCCGCAACGCGCGGCGACGTTGTCGTGGACAATGTCATTCCGAAACATCTTGAAGCCGTGACGGCCAAGCTGCAGGAGATGGGCGTCCATGTCTATGAAATGGACGAATCGATCCGCGTCGTCGGCCAGCCGACCTACTCCGCCGTCGACGTCAAGGCGCTTGTCTATCCGGGGTTCGCGACGGACATGCAATCGCCGATGACGAGCCTGCTCACGCAGGCCGAAGGCGTCAGCATCCTGACGGATTACGTGTACAGCAACCGGTTCAAGCATGTGCCGGAACTGGTGCGCATGGGCGCCAAGATCCGCGTGGAAGGACGGTCGGCCATCATCGAAGGCAGCAGGCTGAACAGCGCAAGAGTCCGCGCGTCCGACCTCAGGGCCGGCGCGGCGCTCGTCGTGGCGGCGCTGACGGTGGAGGAAGGCGTTACGGAAATTGCAGGTGTCGAATATATTGATCGCGGGTATGATAATCTTGTGGACAATCTTCGCAGATTGGGAGCCGATGTGTGGCGCGAGCCCGAAATCGGCTGAGGCCTGAACCGCCGCAACGGACGGTGGTTCCTCGCATAAAGGTCAAAATTGAATCACAAGGGGTGAAACGATGACCGATTTGCAAATCTCTGATCTGGAAGAGATGAAGCTTACGGAATTATACAAGCTGGCCAAAGAACATCAGATTCCGAACTACGGCCAGATGCGGAAGAAAGAGCTGATCTTCGCGATCCTGCGTGCCCAGGCCGAACAGAGCGGCCTCATGTTCATGGAAGGCGTGCTCGACGTCCTGCCGGAAGGCTACGGTTTCCTGAGGCCCATCAACTACTTGCCGAGCAAGGATGACATCTACATATCGGCGTCGCAGATTCGGAAATTCGACCTGCGCACCGGTGACCTCGTATCCGGCAAATGCCGGGCGCCGAAGGAGAACGAACGGTTCTTCGGATTGCTGCAGGTGAATGCTGTCAACGGCGTGAGTCCGGAAGTTGCCGCTGAGCGGCTCCACTTCCCCGCCCTGACTCCCCTCTATCCGCAAAAGAAACTCGTTCTGGAGACTTCCCCCAATAACCTGTCGACTCGCATTATGGATATTCTCGCTCCGGTCGGACTCGGCCAGCGCGGGCTGATCGTCGCACCTCCGAAAGCGGGCAAAACGCTGCTGCTCAAGGAGATCGCCAACAGCATCTCGGCGAATCATCCGGAGATCGAGCTGTTCGTGCTGCTGATCGACGAGCGGCCGGAGGAAGTGACCGACATGCAACGGTCGGTGAAGGGCGAAGTCGTCGCGTCGACGTTCGACGAATTGCCGGAAAACCATATCAAGGTGGCGGAAATGGTGCTGGAGCGGGCGCTGCGTCTGGTCGAGCACAAGCGGGACGTCGTCATCCTGCTCGACAGCATCACGCGGCTCGCGCGCGCCTACAACCTCGTCGTGCCGCCGTCGGGCCGGACGCTCTCCGGCGGGATCGACCCGGCGTCGTTCCATCGGCCGAAGCGGTTCTTCGGGTCGGCGCGCAACATCGAGGAGGGCGGCAGCCTGACGATTCTGGCGACGGCGCTCATCGACACCGGCTCGCGGATGGATGACATCATTTACGAAGAGTTCAAGGGCACCGGCAACATGGAGCTCGTGCTGGACCGCAGACTGGCGGAACGCCGCATTTTCCCGGCGCTGGACATCCGCCGTTCCGGCACGCGCCGCGAGGAAATGCTGCTCACGAAGGAAGAACTGGAGTGCGCCTGGTCCATCCGCAAAATGATGAACGACACTCCCGAATTCGTCGAGCAGTTCCTGCGCAAAATGCGGGAGACGAAGTCGAACGCGGAGTTTATCGACGTCATGGCGAAGCTGGCGGCGGACGGCGGTATAGGCTCCGGCGGCACGGGCGCGAGGCGGAGTGTCCGCACGACGACCTGAGCGCCCATTGAACCGGTTCGGGCGGAAAAATGAAGGTGGGACTAACGCATGAATCTGGTGTATGCCGATGCCGGCGGCCGCGTCTATGACCATCCCGGATGGGGCGGGCTTGGCCGCAGCGCCGACATGATCATCGAACTGATGGAAGACGAACTGATCCCGTTGCCCGAAGGCGCGACGCTGGTCAGTCTGCCGTTCACGCGGCCGGTCGGCATCGATCCCGATACGGGCGAGATGCGGCCGCTGCCGGGCGATGTGCAGGCGATCGGCGCGCTGCTGCCGCAAGGGTACACGCGGCTGGCCATTCCCGCCTATGTCAAGACGGACCGCAGCCGGAAGCTGCCGCTTTTCGGCTATACGGCGGTCGTCTGGAAAGACGGCGGCTTCCACGTCGCCGCGCAGCGCACCGATGATCCGGAACCTTGGAATCCGCTGAACTGCGACCGCGGCGAGCTGGAGGCGGGCGTCGAATCGCTGCTTGCGCGGTATCCGGAGAACCGGGTGTACAAGCATCTGTCGCATTGCGCGCTCGGCTATGAATGCCTGACGGCGTCGAACACGTTCCTGAACCGCTGGGAAGGTGCTGTGCCGGTGTCCTACAGCTGCAACGCGGGCTGCTACGGCTGCATTTCCGAGCAGCCGGACGACAGCGGCTTCCCCGCGCCGCAGACGCGGATGAACTTCCGGCCGACGGTGGACGAGCTGGTCGAGATCATGCTCGAGCATCTGAAGACGCCGGATGCGATCATCAGCTTCGGTCAGGGCTGCGAGGGCGAACCGTCGACGCAGGCGAAGCTGATCATCGACGCGATCCGCCGGGTGCGGGAGAAGACGGATCTCGGGTATATCAATATCAATACGAACGCCGGCCTGACCGATCACATCCGGGCGATCGTCGACGCCGGGCTCGATCTGATGCGCGTCAGCACGATCAGCGCCATCGACGAGCATTACAACGCCTATTACCGTCCGCGCGGCTACTCGCTGGCGAATGTCGAGAAGTCACTCAGATACGCCTCGGATCACGGCGTTTATACCTCGATCAACTACCTGGTCTTTCCCGGCGTGACGGACCGCGAGGAAGAGATCGAGGCGATGATCGGACTCGCGAAACGGACGGGGCTGAAGCTCATCCAATTCCGCAATCTGAACATCGATCCGGATAGCTATCTGGAGCTCATCCCGCCCGCGCGGGGCGAGATCTACGGGATGAAGCAGATGATCGAGATTTTCCGGGCGGAGCTGCCGGACGTGCGCATCGGCAACTATACGCATGTACCGCCGCCCGAATTGCGGCGCCGGAAAGCGTCGCCCGCCGGCCGGGATTGACGTGCCGGAAAGACCGTTGCGCGAGTTTGGCTATCCGTGCTATAATCCTCTCATGTGTCATTTAACTCTGGGCCTGCTGTCTAAGGGCTCAGGGCGTGAAAGAGGTGAACGAGATGAAACCGGACATTCATCCGACGTATCACGTCACGACAGTTACTTGCGCGTGCGGCAATACGTTCGAGACGGGTTCGGTGAAGGCGGACCTCCGTGTCGAAATCTGCTCGAATTGCCATCCTTTCTTCACGGGCAGACAGAAGTTCGTCGATACCGGTGGCCGCGTTGACCGTTTCAAGAAGAAATACGGCATCTGATCGGATGCATACTCGAACCTCCCCCAGCCATCCTAATGGCGAAGGGAGGTTTCTTCATGATGTTCATCAGACTGCGTCTGCGGAAACGGCGGCTTCGCTTCCTGCTGCCCGGCATCCTGCTGGCCGCGGCGCTCGCCGCAACCGGATGCGGGAACGCGGACCGCGATGCGGATGATCCGACCGATTATTACGGCAACGACGGCTATATGGGCACCAGCAATACCAATCCGAATCTCCCGCTGACCGGCACGGCCTGGAGCTACCGGCGCGACAACGCATTCGCGGCGGAGCTGCTGCGCGGACTGGACGGCATCCGGGATATCCGGATCACGCGGACGGGCGGATCTCATATGCACGTTCATCTCGAGATCGACAAGAAGCTGAACCGGGAGGAGGCGGCGCAGCTTGCCGCGCGGGCGGAAGCGGTGCTGAAGGAGAATTTTCCCCGTTACCGGGTGACGGTCGATGCGGACCAGAAGTGATGCCTTCGGCTTCGGGCTTCGATCACAACAACTTCACAGCATTGACAGTCATGCCCGGTTGCGATCCGAATCCGGATCGGCTATACTTATCTTTACCGTGCTAGACGGGGAGGTAGCGGTGCCCTGTAACTCGCAATCCGCTGCAGCGAGGTTGAATTCCTGCCCGAGGTCTTGCGCTGCAAGGCTGGCGCCCGCAAGCCGTGTTGACGGCCGGGTCCTCCGCAATGAGCCCCTGTGAACCTGGTCAGGTCCGGAAGGAAGCAGCCATAAGCAGGTTTGTTCATGTGCCGGGGGAGTGCCTGGCCCGAGCGGGGATCGGGAATGCCGCTTGGAACGCAATGATCGGAGGCAGGTGCACGGACCTTAACCTACATATCGCACGTTCGGCCGTCCCGGCTTGCCCGGGACGGCTTTTGTGATGACCGGAAAGCAGCAACGTCGTTTCTCTTGTTGTCCGGTTGGTGTATAATAGAGCATCATGCGGCCTCACGGCCGGACGATGGAAAGGAACGGTCCGCGTGTCCCATATCGCCTTGTACCGCGCCTGGCGTCCGCAGACGTTCCAGGACATGGTCGGCCAGCATCATGTCATTCAAACGCTTCAGAACGCGATCCGGGAGAACCGGATCGCGCATGCGTATCTGTTCAATGGTCCGCGCGGAACGGGCAAGACAAGCGCAGCCAAGATCATGGCCAAAGCCGTCAACTGCGAGCACGGACCGACGCCGGACCCGTGCAACGCCTGCGCGGCCTGCGAAGGCATCGCCGCCGGCACGGTGCTTGACGTGATCGAGATCGACGCGGCTTCCAACCGCGGGATTGACGAAATCCGCGACATCCGGGACAAGGTGCGTTACGCACCGACGGAAGTCCGGTACAAAGTGTACATCATCGACGAAGTGCACATGCTCACCTCCGAAGCGTTCAACGCTCTGCTCAAAACGCTGGAGGAACCGCCCGGGCACGTGATTTTCATCCTGGCAACGACCGAACCGCACAAGCTTCCCGCAACGATCGTCTCCCGCTGCCAACGGTTCGACTTCCGGCCGGTGCCGCTCGAGGAGCAGGTCGGACGGCTGCGGCGGATCTGCGAGGAAGAAGGCATCGAGGCGGAAGACGACGCACTGGCGTACATCGCCCGCCTCTCCGAAGGCGGCATGCGCGATGCGATTGGCCTGCTGGAGCAGACGGCGGCTTTCACGGACGGGCGCATCACGCTGGACGGCGCGGTCGACGTGACGGGCGGGATCCCGGCGGAACGGTTCGAGGAACTGGCGGAAGCCGTTCGCGGCCGGGACGCCGCGGCGGTCATGCGCGTTACGGAAGCGCTGACAGCGGCGGGCAAGAGCGCCGACAAGTGCATGGAGGACCTGATCGTCTTCTTCCGCGACCTGCTGCTCCTGAAGCTGGCGCCTGACCGAACCGCCGCCACCGAGCGGATCGTCGACGTCGAACGCTTCCGGAACGCGGGCGAAGGGTTTACCGCCGAGCGCCTGTTCCGGATGATCGACATTCTGAACCGATACCAGAACGAGATGCGTTTCGCCGCGCAGCCGCAGACGATGTTCGAGGTGGCGCTGCTCAAGATTTGCACGCTGCCCGACGACGATGCTTCGGACGGCGCGTCCGGCGGTTCGGGGTCTGCCGAAACGGCCCGCGCGCCGGTCGCGCGCGAGTCCGCGGATGCGGCGGAGCTGCACCAGCTTCGCAGGCGCGTCGAAATGCTCGAGCAGCGCATCGAGCAACTGCTTCGCTCCGGCGGCGGAGACCAACCGCGGCCGGCCGTCCCTTCGGGCGACGGCCGGCAGGGCGCGTCCGGCGGGCGCCCCGCCGGCTCCTTCGGCGCGCAGCGGAACGCGGCGCCCGCCATCGGCCGGGTGAAGCTGGAGCCGTACATCGCGGCGCGGGATTCGGAAGAGACGCGGAAGGTGAAGGCCCGCTGGCCGGAAGTGCTGCAGGGCGTCAAGGATGTCCGCATCTCGGTCCATGCCTGGCTGATCGACGGCGAACCGGTGTCCGCGACGGGCGGTCAGGTGCTGATCGCGTTCAAGAACACGATGCACCGCCAGACGACGGAGAAGCCCGCCAACCGGGAAATCATCGAAGGCGTCATGGGAGAAGTGTTCGGCGCGCCGATGCGGTTTCAGACGGTCTTGTTGAAGGAATGGCAGGCCGCTGCGGAAGGCGAAGGCGAACGCCCGCAGCCCGAGGCGCTGGAGCTTCAACCCGAGGAGGAGCAGGGTGAGCAGGCCGGCCGGCCGCCCTGGGTCGAAGAAGCGGTGAAGCTGTTCGGCGAAGAATTCGTCGTCGTCGTGGACGATGACAAGACATGATTTTGAATAAGGAGAGTTGGCGAGTATGAACAACATGCAGCAGATGATGCGGCAAGTGAAGAAAATGCAGGAGCAGATGCTCAAAGCCCAGGAGGAGCTCGAGAAGAAGGAAGTCGAAGGCACCGCCGGCGGCGGCGTCGTGACAGTGCGGGCGAATGGTCACAAGAAAATTCTCGGCATCACGATCAAGCCGGAAGCCGTCGACCCGGACGACGTCGAAATGCTCCAGGACCTCGTCCTCGCGGCCGTGAACGACGCGCTGAACAAAGCGGAAGAGATGGCGAACCGGGATATGAGCAAGTTCACGGGCGGCCTGAAGATCCCGGGTCTGTTCTGAGGAGGAGCGGCCTCTCTTGTACTATCCGGAACCGATCGCGAAGCTGATCGATTCGTTCTCCCGGCTGCCGGGCATCGGTCCGAAGACCGCCGCCCGCCTTGCCTTTCATGTGCTGCGCATGAGCGAGGATGACGTCGTCTCATTCGCCAAGGCGCTGGTCAGCGTCAAACGCAACCTGCATTACTGCTCCATCTGCTGCAACATCACCGACGTGGATCCTTGTCGCATCTGCCAGGACAAGACGCGCGATCCGTCCGTCATCTGCGTCGTCCAGGAGCCGAAGGATCTCGTCGCCATGGAGCGGACGAAGGAGTACGACGGTCAATACCATGTGCTGCAGGGAGCCATTTCGCCGATGGACGGCATCGGCCCGGACGAGATCCGCATTGCCGAACTGCTGAAGCGGCTGACCGACGATCGGGTGAAAGAAATGATTCTGGCGACCAATCCGAACATCGAAGGCGAAGCGACGGCGATGTACCTGTCCCGCCTGGTCAAACCGTTCGGCATCAAGGTGACGCGCATCGCGCACGGGCTGCCGGTCGGCGGAGACCT